>UQXM01000105.1 GCA_900545035.1 uncultured Fusobacterium sp.
ATAAATTTATCTGAATTTTTCTGAAATTGTTTTATAATAAATTTATTTTATAAATATTTTTTATTTTAAAAATTTTATTTCATAAGTTTTTTTAGATATTTGAAGAAATCTTCTTTATCGGAAGGGCAGGTAATACACACATTGGAAAACATTTCCATTATTTCCTGATTTACACTTCCCAGAGCAGATCTCACTGCAAGAGATTGATTTAAAATATCTCCGCAATATTCTCCGTCAAGAAGCATTTTTTTCATTCCTCTTATCTGTCCTTCTATTTTATTAAGTCTTGTTACAATTCTTTTTCTTGTTTCTATTATCTCGTCATTGTCAAGTTTGGAAACAGTTGTTACAAGTTCTTCGTCTTTCTGCCAGGCTTTTAATCCTCCTGCCATTTCGTAAATATTTTTAAATCCCAGTTCAGCCATAACTCTGCACGCAGGTTCACTCACTCTTCCCACAGCACAGTATACAAGATATGTTTTGTTTCTGTCAAATTTCTGGATTTCTCTCTTAAAAATACGAGGCTTTAAAAAATCCAAAAGCACTGCATTTTCAAGTTTTCCCTCATAAGTAAATTCCATTGCCGTTCTGGTATCTATTATCACCAGATTTTTTTCCGTATCAATCAATTCTTTTGTTTCCTGAGGGGTTAATTTAATATATCCTTCCGCTTTTTTCATTTTTTCTCTCCCATATTTTAATTTCTTTAAATTTATTATACCCTTTTAAATCTTTTTATGCAATTTTTTTACTTATTAATAAATTTAAAAATCGCTCCCATTATGCACCACACAAAAAGCGTCATGTACGAAGCACCGTTAAGAGATGTGGAAAACACAGGAACAAGAAGAAGCATTATAAATACTGCACCTGTAATTATTCCGATTACTCCGCAGAAAGAAAATCTGTTTTCAGCTTTGAAAAGTTTGTAGGCTGCATAAGATGTATAAAGATATCCCAAAGCCGCTCCCACAGATGAAACATCCAAAGACCACAAAACCGTATTTCTTCCTGAAAATACTGTAATACAGCTCAAAATACATAAAAGCAGCAGAGCATTTACAGGATTTCCATTTTTTGTTTTGGCAAACCATACAGGCAAATCTCCCTCTTCAGCCATTGCAGACATAAGACGGCTGCTTGACATATAAAATCCGTTTATTCCCGCAACAATAGCTGTAAAAAAAGCAAATCCCAGACAAAGTACTCCTGTTCTGTGAAGAAAAAGTTCCACTGCATAACCTGCTGCCCAGTTTACATCTCTCATCAAAAGCTGTTCCTTTGTAAGCCCATAAGATGCTATAAATGTCAGGCAAATATACAAAAATCCTCCCAGAAAAATTGAAAATCCTGCCAGAGCAGAAAGTTTTTTCGTATCAAAATTAAGCTCTTCAGTAATCTGAGGAATACAGTCAAAACCTATAAATAAAAAAGGAGCAACTGAAAGTATTTTCAATATATTTGAAAAATTCAAAGGCTCTTTCATATGGCTCATAAATACAGAATGGTCAAGTCCGTTTATATACATAAGAAGTCCTGCTGTTGCAAGAACAATCCCCACAAGGAAAAATACCATTATATTCTGTACCATTGAGGCAAATTTTATTCCTTTTACATTAAAATATAAAAAAATCAGCAGAGATATTATTCCCGCTGCAAGTTCTCCGAAATATATATCTCCTTTAAGACTGTAAAGATATCCAAATTTCAATGCTCCCGGAAAAATTGTGTCTATTACAACAGGAACTGCCGTTGCATTGAGAGGTATGATTGTAAAATACGAAAGCACAAGAAGCCATCCGCAGATAAAAGCATTCTTTTTTCCAATTACATTTTTTACAAAAATATATTCTCCTCCTGCTTTGGGAAATTTTTTTATAAGAAAGCTGTAATTTTTTTCTATTGCAAAAACAAGAAAAGCCCCCAGTGTTATTCCTATAACTGTATTTAAAAATCCTATTCTGCTCAAAAACAGATCTCCGGGAAGAAGAAATGCTCCTGTCCCTATTATTGATCCTATAGCAATGCTTATTACTTCAAATTTTCCTATCTCTTTTTTTCTTACCACTTTTTCTCCTTATTAATTCTATCCAAATAAATACGGGATTGCTGTATTTACTAGCTTATAAAAATAAAATTTTAGGAGATTGAAAATATTTTTGTAATTTATGAAGTGAGTTGAACGCTGAAAAATGACATGTCTGAACGAAGTGAGTTTGTCATTTTTAGTGAAACGAACAATATAAATAAAAAATATTTTCACAGTATAAAATTTTATTTTTATATATTTACAGCAATCCCTTAAAAAAATTTTTATCTAACTTTTTCTGCCACTTTATTTCCTAAAATTCCTCCAGCTACAAGGAACACAAGGAATACCCAACCTGAAAGTGAGAAATTTGCAATAGGAGTATATAATGCTCCAACATTACATCCGTTTGCAAGTCTTGTTCCATATCCCATTAAAAATCCTCCAACAGCGAACAGAACAACATCTTTTGCAGATATTTTCAACTCAGACATAAATACCTCTCTGAATGAACCTGCAAGAAGAAGACATACCAATGTTCCAAGAGCTATTCCTACATTTTGAACATTTATTCCGCTCTCAAAGAATGGAGCAGTATAAGCTTTTACTGCTTTGTTTGATATATCCGCAAGAGTTTCAGGAGATACACCGAATATCATAAGAGCTTTACCAAACCAAATTCCGTAAGGAGTAGATGCTCCCCAACCACCTTTTGTAACTCCCATAAGAACTGTGAACACAGCTATTATAACTGAAGCTCCTGTACTCATTCTCCAAGGTTTTACAAAAACTTTTCTGTAAGTTTCTTCACTGAAAAGTACAAAAGGTTTCTGCTCTTCTTCAATATGTTTGTATTGTTCTATTTCACTTCCGACACCAGTGAAAGTTCCGTCAGCTTTTTTGGCATCTTCATATTTCATAGAAAGCCATACAACTATTGTTGCTAAAATTCCTGTAACAACTATTGCACCTAAATATCCGTTAAGTCCGTCCCATTTGAACAGGTCTGGAAGATACACTCCTCCTGCAAGTTTTGCTCCTGTTTCAGATGTAAACCAAGATTCTTTTACCCAAGCTTTGCTTTGAATAGGGTATCCTAAGAAAACTCCCATTCCAAAGAAAATTATTGTTACAAATGCTCTCGGAAGCCCTGTTACTAAATCTGTAAGAACTCCTGAAGCACAACACATTGAAAAAGTCATTCCAAATCCGAATAAGATTCCTCCAAGAATAAGTCCAAAATTAATTGGATTTATCCATAAATCATAAGCAGCCGGATCTGCATTATATAAAAATGCTATTGAAATTGCAGCTGTTGCTGTAAACATTCCCATTAATACTCTCATAAGTTTTGTAGAACCTGTATTGTAAGCTCTGTTTACACTTCCCGCAAATCCCATAAAACTTCTTGTAAGTGCATATCCTAAAATCATTCCAAGAACAAGTCTTAAAAATAACATACTTGATTTTAAATAAGTGTGTCCTGCAAATAATATTAAAGCAAGAACTATAACTCCCAGTAAATTTTGTGTTTTTTTCATTTTTACTTTTTTCCCCCGCATTAAAAAATATTAGTCAAAATTATATCCTGTTAAAATTGGTTTTCTGTTCATTGTTGCATCATTAAAGAACTCATAGAATGATATTCCCATAAATCCTGCAGAAATATTGTATATATTTGTAAATCCAAGATGTTTTAACAGCAAGCATACATTATAGCTTCTTTGTCCGCTTCTGCAGTGAAGATATACAGGTCTGTCCTTAGGTATTTCATTTATTCTTTCTCTGATTTCACTCATAGGAATATTTACTGATGTATTAAGATGACTTAATTCATACTCATCTTTTTCTCTTACATCTATTATAAATGCTCCGTTTTCAACTAATTCTCTCACTTGGTGGAAGTGAACTTGTCTGAAATCATCGTTCATTAAGTTTGTTGCAATATATCCTGCAAAGTTTGTTATATCTTTTGCTGTTCCGAAAGGCGGTGCATAACAAAGTTCTAAATCTTTAAGGTCGTCTATTGTTCCTCCGAATTTAATAACTGTTGCGATGACATCTATTCTTTTGCACACTTCACCTTTTCCTATTGCTTGTGCTCCAAGAACTCTTCCTGTAGGAACTTCATATATTAATTTGAAGTGAGCAGGTCTTGATTCAGGCATAAGTCCTACTCTGTCTCCCGGAATCATGTCTACTGTTTCATAATTTATATTTAATTTTCTCTCTTTTATTGCTGCTTCTGTAAGTCCTGTTGAAGCTCCGTTATAATCAAATACTTTTATAACTGACGAACCTATATATCCTCTGTTGTCTATTCTCATTCCGTTAATATGGTCAGCAACACCTCTTGCTTCTTTCTGAGCAGGTCCTGCAAGAGAAAGTTTGAAATAATCGTTAAACAATGAGCTGTAAACTTCTATTCCGTCTCCAACAGCATATATATCTCTGTCGTTTGTCATATAATTTTGGTTTACTCTTATTGCTCCTGTTTTTCCAAGTTCAATTCCTGCTTTTACAGCAAGGTCTGTTTCAGGCATTACACCAATTGCAAGAACAACAGCCTGAGCTTCGATTTTCTTTCCTGATTCAAGTACAACAGTATCTTTTTCAAATCCTGTTACTTTATCTCCGACAATAAGATTTACTCCTTTATCGTGAAGCTCTTTGTGAAGAATCTGTACCATATCATAGTCGAATGGTTTCATTATTTGGTTTGCTGCTTCCACAAGAGTTACATTATATCCTGCCTCTTTCAGATTTTCCACAGTTTCAACACCGATAAATCCTCCGCCGATTACTGTAACATTTTTTGAATCCATATTTTTTATAAACTTATTAAGTCTGTCAATATCTACAACATTTCTGATTGTGAAAGTGTTTACATTTTCAATTCCTGGGATTTTTGGAACAATTGGCTTTGCTCCCATTGATAAGATTAACTTATCATAGTTTTCTGTATACTCCTCCCCGGTAACATTATTTTTTACAGTAACTGTTTTTGCTGCTCTGTCAATGTTTACAACTTCATTGTTTACTCTTGCCTCAATTCTGTACTGTTTCATAAATTTTTCAGGCGACATAAGTACTAAATTATCTGCACTTTCCACTACTCCGCTAAGATGATAAGGCAGACAGCAGTTTGAGAAAGATACATGAGGTCCTTTTTCAAACATTATTATTTGCTAATTCAATTACAAATTTTTTGACAAAACTATTTTTTCTTGCCACAGCAAGAATATTATATTTTAGTCTTTCTTCGTTGTGTCTTCTAAGTCTTGCCGCAGCTGATGCTCCTCCGGCAACTCCACCGATTATAAGTATTTTTTTCATAAAATACTCCCCCCTCTTTTAAATGAATTATTATATTATTTTATTTATTTTTAAATACCCATACCCAGTATATCAAATTTGTAATAAATAATCAAATAATTTTCCACATAATTTCAAGGGATATCCATTTCTGATTAAGAATAAAAACTAAAATTTTCGATATTAAAAATATCTGCCTAGTTTATGCAGCGAACTGAACGCTAAAAAATGATATGTTTGAGCGAAGCGAGTTTATCATTTTTAGTGAAGTAAGCAATATAAACAGCAGATATTTTTTTCAAGAAAATTTTAGTTTTTATTTGTATATTTTTTCTAAATAATGTGCTTCCAAGTCCTCTGAAGATGTTCCTATCACTTCAAAATCAGGAAGAAGATTTTTCAATTTTTCACTGGCATTTCCCATAATAACACCTTTTCCTACAGCTGTCAGCATCTCCTTATCATTTAATCCGTCTCCAAAAGCTATGGCTTCATCACAAGAAATCCCTTCTTTCTCCAATATTTCTTTTACAGCATTTCCTTTTGTTGCTTCCTTTAACATAACTTCAAGACATATATCAAGAGAAGCTGTTATATCCAATTTTTCTGTAAATTCGTTATTTGATTTTAATTTTTCCTCAAGTTCTGCCAACTGTTTTACATTATCACTTATATAGAAAATTTTTGAAATTTCTTTTTCTCTCAAAGTTTTAAAATCTATAACTTCAGGAGCAAATCCTGATTCTACATGATATTCTGCAAATTCAGGAATATATTTTTCTGTATACCAGCTGTCCCCTGCATATACCCCTCTTATTATTTCGTCTGAAACTTTCACATCTAAAAGTTTTGATGTAATATCCCCGGGAATATTATGAGAAATTATTAAATTATTTTCATTGTCGTGTACTTTTGAGCCATTTGAAGACACAAGATATGAATTTGCTCCAAGCATTTTTCTAAAATACATTGCATCTCTGTGATGTCTTCCTGTGGCAATTATAAATTTCACTCCTTGGTTAA
>UQXM01000106.1 GCA_900545035.1 uncultured Fusobacterium sp.
AGTAAAATGTGCTTTCAATACAGATGCTCTTGGCGGAGGAATGATGGGATATACAATAAAAGAAGCACTTAGATATGGTGTGGCAAGAGGACTTTATTCAAACGAAGCAGGGGAGGGAAGTGCTCCTGTTCTTCATTCGGCAGCTATAACAGATTATCCTGCAAGACAGGGACTTTACGGAATACTGGAAGTTTTTATTGACACAATTGTAATTTGTTCTTTAACGGCTTTTATCGTTCTTACTTCCGGAGTTATGGAAATGAAGATTTCTCCTGCTGTATATGTGATTACAGCTTTTGGTACAATTCATAATTTATTCAGATATATTATAGGAATAAGTATGATTTTATTTGCATTTTCTTCTATTCTGGCTCAATGGTATTTTGGAAATGTAACACTGACATATATATTTGATTCAAAAAAAGCTTCGTATTTTAAATATGTTTTTGTTTTTCTTACTCTTTTGGGTTCATTGAGCAGTTTAAAAGCAGTGTGGTATCTTCAGGATATTTTTCTTGGTATTATGATACTGCCTAATCTTGTGGGGATAGTTATGCTTAGTCCAAAAGTGAAAGAAGCTACAAGGATTTTTTTTGAAACAAATAAAAAATAGGAGAGAGGAATATAGAATATGTTGGCTAATGACAGACATAACAAAATTTTAGAGATGTTGGAAAGAGACGGAAGTGTCAGAAATTCCAAACTTGTAACGATTTTTGAAGTTTCTTTGGAAACTGTAAGAAGAGATTTGGATTTTCTTGAAAAACAGGGACTTTTACAGAAAGTTCACGGCGGAGCAATATTAAATTCAAAAAATAAAGAAAATGCCAATCAGACATATATTGTGAGAGAAACTAAAAATATAGAGGAAAAGAGAGAGATAGCAGCACTGGCTCTTAAATTTATAAATGAAAATGAAACAATAGCATTGAACAGCAGTACAACAAGCATTGAAATAGCAAGACTGATAAAAGATAAATTTACTTCTTTGACAGTTGTAACCAATTCTCTTCGTATTGCAGAAGAACTGGCAGACAAAAAAGGAATTAATCTTATTCTGGCAGGAGGAATATATAATAAAAATGAATTTGCTTTTTTAGGAGAGATAACAGAGAGATTTTTAAATGAGTTTATTGTGGATAAAGCTTTTGTCAGTGTAGGGGGGATATCCCTGAAAAGAGGAATAACAGATTTCCTTATAGATGAAGTAATAGTGGAAAGAAAAATGATAAAAATAGCCGAAGAAGCGATAATTCTTGCAGATTCCAGTAAAATAGGCTCTAACTCTTTGATAAAAGTGTGTGATACGGAAGAGGTAGATTTTATTATTACAGATTCAAAATTTAAAGATGAGGATAAGGAAATATACCTTCAAAATGGAATAAAGATAATAAACAGATAAATTACAAACTTAATAAAATAATAAAAATCCGGGAAAATTTTTATTTCTCGGATTTTTTGTATAAAAAATCAAATAAAACCATATAAAAAAATATTTTTCAAAATAAAAAGCAACATTTTAACATAAAAAACCAAAAAATAACTTGAAATTTGATGATTTGTGTGATATAGTTACAATTGTAAAATATCTAATACAAAAATTTTAAATTTTAAGGAGTGGAGAATGGCAAAAAGTGCAAATTTTAAAAAATGGTTTACATTTGTGGTTTTAGTTATCAGCGGAGGGACAATATTTAAGCTTTCATCATTGAAAGATGCTTTCTATGTTCCTATGCAGGAATTTATGGGATTATCACATACTCAGATAGGAGCGGCTCTTTCTGTGTACGGTCTTGTTCAGACAATAGGTAACTTTGGATCAATTTATATTTCGGACAGATTTTCAAAAAGAATTATGATTTCTTTTTCTCTGGTGTGTATCGGTCTTGTGGGAATATATATTTCAACATTCCCTGGATATATGGGAATATTGATTGCATGGGGTCTTCTGTCTTTCTTTGGAGAAGTGGTTTACTGGCCTGTTCTTTTAAAAGCAATCAGACTTCTTGGAGATGAAACAGAACAAGGAAGATTATTTGGATTTTTGGAAGCAGGAAGAGGGGTTGTTGATACAATAGTAGCTTTTTCGGCATTGGGAATATTTGCTCTTCTTGGTAAAGGTTCGGCAGCTCTTAGAGGTTCGATTCTGTTTTTCTCAGGTACAGTAATTCTTGTGGGAATTATGTGTTATATTCTTGTAGAAGATGATAAAGTAGCAGCGGTTGATAAAGACGGAAAAGAGATAAGCAAAAATAAAATGGCGATGGAGGGTGTTATTCAGGCAGTAAAAACTCCGGAAATTTGGGTTGTATCTCTTACAATAGCTTCAATATATTCTGTATACTGCGGACTTACATATTTTATTCCTTTCCTGAAAGAAATATACGGAATGCCTGTAACTCTTGTAGGTGCTTACGGAATTATTAATCAGTATGGGTTAAAAATGGTTGGAGGTCCTGTCGGAGGAATGCTTGTTGACAAGAAATTTAAATCGGCAGCAAAATTTCTTAGAGTAGCTCTTATGGTAGCAGCAGCTGCAATGGTTGGATTTATATTCCTGCCTCATGAAACAATGAATGTATATGTTGGTATGACTTGTACTCTTGGATTTGGAGCAATAATATTCTGTATGAGAGCTGTTTTCTTTGCTCCTGTTGACGAAATAAAAGTTCCAAGACATATAAGCGGTGCAGCAATGTCAATAGCTTGTATTTTCGGATATTGTCCTCAAATGTTTGCTTTTACTTTATATGGAAGTATGCTTGACAGAAATCCGGGAATGGCAGGATACAGAATGGTATTTACAACAATGGTTGGATTTGCGGTTCTTGGAGTTTTAATAACAACACTTTTAATAAATATGATTAAGAAAAAACAAAATCAGCCTGTGGCAGACTAAAAAATTTTCAGGAGGTAAAAATGTTAAAATTAGGATTGGAAACAGAAAGTCTTCATTTATTATTTCAGCACGGAAGAATGGATATTTTTGGATTTATAGAAACAGCACACGAACTTGGTCTCGACGGAGTACAGATAAATGTAATCAAAGATTATAATCTTGATGAAAATTGGGGAGCTTTGGGAGGAAATTCGGACGAACATCTGAAAAAAGTAAAAGCTCTTACAGATAAATACGGAATGTATGTTGAGATTGATATGAGAAATCTTGATTATGATCGTGTTGAAGAGGTTTTAAAAGTTGCGAGCAAATTGGGAGCGGAGATAGTAAGATCGTATATTCCTATTAAGCCTTTGGTGGATACAGGAGTAACAGCAGGTTCTGAAGGAGCATATGATTTTGCAAAAATCAGACATGATTTTGATCCAAGTTCATATGACGAAGGGATAGAAAAGCTTAATAAAATAATTCCGCTGCTGAAAAAATACAGAATAAAACTTGCTTTGGAAAACCATGAATACGAAACATCGACAGAGCTTGTAGATGTTGTTAAAAAGGTAAACTCTCCATGGGTGGGACTTCATTACGATTTTGGAAATTCTATGATGGCATGGGAAGAACCTGTAACGGCAGCGGAAAATATGGCACCGTACACTTTGACTACTCATTTTAAAGATCATATAATTGTGGAAGAACCAAATGATAAATATGGATATGTTGTGTGCGGAGTGCCGGCAGGAGAAGGAAATATAGACCTTGAAAAATGTTTTGAAATTATGATGGACAAATCAACTCTTACAAGAATAAATGTAGAAAGTTGTCATCCATATTGTGCACAGTTTAAAAGAACTCCGGGAGCCGGAGGAGTAGAAAAAGTAGGAGAGGGAGCATTTAAAGTAGAAAAACATCCTTATGACTATAATGTTATAAAACCTCTGCAATATTATTACCCTCACGAAGTTTCAAATGCTATGCTTGAAATAATGATTAATGATCAGGTTGCAGGGCTGAAAAGAACGGTTGAATATTTAAAATCTCTGAAAGATAAATATTATTCAAAATAAATTTGAAAAACAGAAGAGAGGGAGTCTATGAATAAAAAAGTTATGGATTATATAATTGTATATATTGGTTGTATTATTCAGGCTTTTTCGGTTGTATGCATTTTAAAACCGAATAATCTTATTGTGGGCGGAATAACGGGACTTTCCCTTACTGTCGGAAAAGTAATCGGAATAAATTATACATATATTTATTACGGAATATGTCTTTTAATTTTATTCGGTACAAAAATTGTTTTGGGAATGAGAGAAGTAAAAAAAATTATACTGCTTTCGACAACTTATCCTGTTATTTTGATTTTTATGAATCGTATACAATTCAATTTTCTTCACGATACTCCCGATAAAATATTGATATGTATATATTACGGAATATTTATGGGAATAGGAACAGGACTTGTGCTGAAAAGAGGATTTTCTCAGGGAAGTTCGGATACAGTTGCAAAAATTCTTCATAAAAAATTATTTTCTTTTATGGAAATAAGTCAGGTGCTTTTATGCATTGATATAACAATTCTCTTAATATCAGGATTTGTTTTTGGAAGAACAGCTGTATTGTATGCAATAATAATGCAGATGATATACAGTAAAACCATAAGTACTGTGCTTTTTGGATTTGGTTCCTCTCTTGTGAAAGTTGTGATTATAAGCAGACAATCGGAAAAAATTTCCGGTTTTATGAGAGATACTATTAACAGAGGATACAGCATAGGTTATGTTTACGGAGGAAGAGATCATGTAAAACGGGAAAAAATAATATCAGTATGTTCTCTCCGTGAAGCTATGCTTATAAAAAATTTTATAACCAAAATAGATGAAGATGCTTTTATAAATATAGTGCCTACTATTTCTGCTTGGGGAAAAGAGGACGGACTTCAAAATTTGAAAGAAAGTTAAGAAAAAAATTTGATAAGCCCTTAATGTTGCAAATTAAAATAAAAAAACTGCTGACAGATAAATTTCTGCCGGCAGTTTTTTATATTTCAAAACTCTTCTTTTTTTATTACGGCTGTGCTATAATAATTACTGAAAAATAATTAAGACAAAAAGATACAATGATTTTCGGCGGGGGTTTTTATGAAAAAATTTTTAATCATAAGATACAAGAAAAGTGTGGGAGATACAATTATAGGAACAACTCTTTGTGAGGATTTAAAGAAAAAATATCCTGATTCAGAAGTACATTATCTGGTTTATGAAAATCTGACAGAACTTTTTTTAAACCATAAGTATATAGATAAAGTTCTTACTCTTAACAGAAAAGAGGGAGGAGTGTTACCATTGATTATTGTCGATGGCTATGAAATATCGATGGATCGCTTGGCTGATTTCGATATAAATCGGGTGGAACGTGTAACCATTCTTAAAGATGCAACCGGAACTGCTATTTATGGTGTCCGGGCCGGGAATGGTGTAATCGCAATTACAACTAAAAAAATGCAAGCAGGAAGCCTTCGCTTGTATTATCGTTTTGATGGAGGAATTGATGTTGCAGATCTGAGTAGTTACGATATAATGAATGCTTCTCAGAAACTGGCATTAGAGAAAAGTATGGGTATGTATGATGGGAATGATGCTCTTTATCAAGAGCGGCTGAGAAATGGTAACACGAATTGGTTGAAAGTACCTCTACAAACACCATTCCGGCATAAACATCAACTTGAAATAGAAGGAGGGGACAGTTCAATTTTGTATCGGGCCTATTTCTTGGCAACACCGGGTAATAAAGGTGTCATGAAAGGCTCTAAGCGGGATCATTATGCTATCGGAACTCGTTTAGATTATCGAAATAGTAAGTTATATGTTTCTGATGAGTTACGTATAGATGTGATTTATGGAAAAGAGTCTCCTTATGGTGTATTTCAGGATTACATGCTGATTAATCCGTATTATCGTAAGGGAAGTGGGGGACAACACTCTGCATCTGTTATGGGAGAGGGAACTTTTAGTGAACAAGTATCCCCGTATTATGAAGCCTCTTTATCCAGTTTTTCAAAATCGAGAGCTACAAGGGTTATGAATACCTTGAATATGACTTGGCAGATCATGGAACATCTGGAGTTATCCGGTAATTTCACTTTTACGAAAGATTTTAATAAGTTCGATCAGTATATTTCTTTTAAATCGGAATATTTTAGTGATCTACCTTTAGATAGTGCCGAGCTAGCCGGTCAATATAAAATCCGTCGGGAAAATACCACAATTTATGAAGAAGATTTGGTTTTAAATTATTCGAATCAGTTTGATCGTCACAATTTGAACGTGTCATTAGGGATTCACGGGTATGCGGCAAAAGATTATAGTGATAATTATATAGGTGTTGGCTTGCCCAGTGATCATATGGACTATATTTCTTTTGCAAAGACTTATGCGTTTAATACGAGACC
>UQXM01000107.1 GCA_900545035.1 uncultured Fusobacterium sp.
CCAAGCTCTCTTAATTTTTCAAGAGCTTCATTCATAACTTTTCTTACTCCCTCCGCTATTCCCTCAACAAAATATTCTTTGGGAACCCCTATTTTCATTCCTTTAATATCTCTGTTCAAAGCTTGTGTGTAATCAGGAACAGGATTTTGTGATACAGTTGCATCATAATCATCATATCCTGCTATAACATTCATTGCCAGAGCCACATCTTTTACAGATTTTGCAAGAGGTCCTATCTGGTCAAGAGATGAAGCAAAAGCCATAAGTCCATATCTCGATACTCTTCCGTAAGTAGGTTTTAATCCGACAACTCCGCAGAAAGAAGCAGGCTGTCTGATACTTCCTCCCGTATCAGAACCAAGTGATATAAAACATTCCTGAGAGGCTATTGAAGTAGCAGCTCCCCCTGAACTTCCTCCGGGAACTTTTGTAGTATCCCAAGGATTTTTAGTAAGTCCGTGATAAGAAGTTCTTGTTGTTCCTCCCATAGCAAACTCATCCATATTTGTTTTTCCAATAATAACCGCATCTGCCTCTTTTAATTTTTTAACGACAGTTGCATCGTAAACACCGATATAGTTAGAAAGGATTTTTGAACAAGAAGTAGTCAAATCTCCCTCTGATACCATATTATCTTTTATTGACACAGGGACACCTGCAAGAGCTCCTGTTTTTTCCCCTCTGGCTATTTTTTCGTCAACAGCTTTTGCTTCCTCAAGAGCTTTTTCTTTTCTCAATGAAACAAAACTGTTGATAAGCCCGTCTTTTTCTTCTATTCTTTCAAATACAGCTTTTGTTACTTCATAAGAAGTAATTTCTCTTTTTGCTATCTTCTCTCTGATTTCAAAAGCTGTAAGCTTTAGTATCTCATTCATGAGAATTCCTCCTAAAATTTCAGTATTTTTTATTCTCCACCAACAACTTTTGGAACAATTACTGCCCCGTCTTCAGCTTCCGGAGCATTTTTAAGTGCCTCTTCCACTGTAAGAGATTTTCTTACCTTGTCATCTCTTAAATTGTTTACATCATCATTTACCTGTGATAACGGCTGTATTTCTGCTGCATCAACCTCTCCAAGCATATCGATATAATTTAATATATCATTCAGCTCCTGCTGATATTTTTCTATCTCTTCGGGGCTGAATTCCAGTCTTGCCAGTTTAGCAACATGTAAAACTTCCTCTTTGCTTAAAGCCATCTCTACCTCCTGAATAAGTCTGTGTATTTAAATTTCTTTTTATATTTTTTAAAGTGAATACAAATATTTTATCTCTTTTTTTGTAAGGGGTCTGTATTCTCCTGTTTCAAGCCCGTCGAGTGTAAGTTCTCCCAACATAATTCTTTTAAGATTTATCACATTATGTCCCACTGATTCAAACATTCTTCTCACTTGTCTGTTTCTTCCTTCTTTTATGGCAAAATGAAGAACAGTACGATTTTCATCAGCCTGAAGTATTCTTGCTTTTGCAGGAAGAGTCATTTTATCGTCAAGCATAATTCCTTTTTTTAATTTATTAAGAGTTGAAAGATTTATATTTCCTCTGGCTTCCACAAGATAAGTTTTGTATACCTCTGTTCTCGGATGAATTATTTTATTAAAAATTTCTCCGTCGTTTGTCAAAAGCAGAAGCCCCTCTGTATCATAGTCAAGTCTGCCTATTGGAAATATCCTTTCTTTTGTTTCAATCATATCCACAACAGTTTTTCTTCCTCTTTCGTCTTTGGCTGTACTCAACACTCTTTTTGGCTTATTGAGAATAAAGTAAACTTTTTCGGATTTTGTTTTTGTGTTTACAGGTCTGCCGTTTACCAAAATTTCGTCTTCTTCGTTGACCTTTATCCCCGATTCAGCCAAAATCCCGTTTACTTTTATTTTCTTTTCTTCTATCATCTTGTCAACAGCTCTTCTCGAACCTATTCCAAGCTCTGCAAGATATTTGTTAATCCTGATTTTTTCCATTTATTTTTTCCTTTATCTCATAGTAATTGGGAAGTTCGTCCACCGAATCAATCCCCAGATATCCTAAAAATTTGTCGGTTACCTCATAAAGATTTGGTTTTCCTATAGAATCTTTTTTCCCGCATACTCTTATAAATTTTTTATTTTCCATAGCGTAGATTATACTGTCCACACTCACTCCTCTTATCGCTTCAATTTCACTTTTTGTAACAGGCTGATTGTAAGCAATTATAGAAAGAGTTTCTATTGTTGAAGCTGAAAGTTTTCTCGGCTTTTTTTCCTGCTCGAAAAAGTTTGTAACAATTTCTCCGTATTTTGGATTTGACACAAGATAAACCGTATCATCAAAAATTTCGATATTTATTCCTGTACTTTTTCTTTCTCCCTTTAACTCATAAAGAACAGGTATCAATTTATCCACCGAAAGAGAGAAAAATTTTGCCAGTTCTTTTATCTTGATATCTTCTCCTCCAAGAAAAAGTATCGCCTCAAGCTGTGGTTTTATATCCATTTTCTCACCTGTCCTAATAATTATTTTCAGGGGACATCAAAATAGATTTATACTCATTAAAATTATTCAGGAATTTTTCAATTCCGTTTATAACTGCATTCAATGGGTCTTCTACTACTGTTACATTAAGTTTTAGTGCATTGGCAAGTTTTTTGTCAAGCCCCCTCAATAATGCTCCCCCTCCTGTCAAATATATTCCTGTTCTCTTAATATCAGATGAAAGTTCAGGCGGAGTTTTTTCCAAAATTGATTTTATTTCTTCAATAATCTGATCTCCCGCTTCCTCAAGAGCATTTGCAATCTCTGTTGATGTAACTGTTATATTCACAGGAAGTCCTGTAATCAAGTTTCTTCCGCTGATTTCACAAGTAAGTTCTTCTTCCAAAGGAATAATTGCTCCTATCTCTTTTTTCAGAGTTTCCGCAGTTTTATATCCGATTAAAAGATTGTGTTCCTGTCTTATATATTCAGTGATAAGATTATCAAATCTGTCCCCGGCAACTTTCAGAGAAGATGTTTTTACAATACCGCCAAGAGAAATAACACCAATTTCTGTTGTTCCTCCCCCAATATCGACTATAAGGTTTCCTTCAGGCTGAAATACATCTATTCCCGCACCGATTGCTGCTGCCATAGGCTCTTCTATAAGAAAAGCTTCTCTTGCTCCCGCATCTGTGCTGATATCTATTACAGCTCTCTTCTCAACTTGAGTAACTCCGGCAGGAACACAAATTAAAACTCTCGGACCTGCCAATTTCCCCGAACCTTTGTTTATCTCCTTGTAAAATCCTCTCAGCATTTTTTCTGTTACTTCATAATCTGCAATAACTCCATTTTTAAGTGGTCTGATTGCATCTATGTATGCAGGAGTTTTTCCTATCATAGCCTTTGCTTTTTCCCCCACAGCATAAAGTTCTTTTGTTTTGTTATTGATTGCAACAACAGAAGGAGAGTTAAGCACAATTCCTTTTCTCTTTACGCAAATAAGAGTATTGGAAGTTCCAAGGTCAATACCCAAATCTTCCGAAAACAATCCCCAGAATTTATTAAAATAGTTTTTTAACATTTTTTCACCTCTAAAATTAATTATAAATTTTCTAAATTATCCAAATCCATACCGACTTCTGTCAAACGGCGAAGAAATCTTCCAAGGGGAAAGCCCATTACAGAGAAAAAATCACCCTCTATTTTCTCAACAAAATACGCTCCTTTTCCCTGTATGCCGTAAGCACCTGCTTTATCCATAGGCTCTTTTGTGTTGATATACCAGTTTATTTCTTCATCGGATAAATTCTTAAAAAATACTTTTGTAACTTCAGCATCATTTAAAAATATATTCTTTTTCAAATTTACAAAGGAATAAGCTGTTATAACATCATGTGATTTTCCGGAAAGAGATTTCAGCATTTCAAAAGCTTCTGTTTCATCTTTAGGCTTACCTAATATTTTTCCGTCAATCACCACAACTGTATCGGCTCCCACAACATTCTCATTAGGATAATCTTTTGCAGCTGCCATAGTTTTCTGCTGTGCAATATCCATGATTTTTTCTTTAATCTCTTCTTTGCTGCTTATCTCATCAATATTTTTTGACACTGTTTTCAACGAAAATCCAAAATTTTCCAAAATTTCTTTTCTTCTGGGAGAATTTGATGCAAGAATCATTTTTGTACTTCCTCCTTTTTCTCTTCTGTTTCTTTTTCCTCTGCAAGATTTTCAATAACAATTTTTACAGGAAGCTTGTCTTTTTCAATAGCTTCATCAACTTTTTCTTTTATAACCGTTTCCAAAATAATATTCTGCTTTTGATACTCATCAGCTTTCTGCGTTTCCAAAGTTTCTTTTATGGCTATCTGCGTCTGCATCTGTTCAAGCAGAGCTTTTTTCATTTTAAGAGCTTCACGCCTTTTTTGACATCTTCTCACATATTTTATAAATCCTATTATCTCTTTTCCTGTAAGAAAAAAGAGAGAGATAAAAACCATAACAGAAAAAAATATTATAACATAATTAAATTTATATGTATCAAACAAATGTACGCCCAAATATGTCATAAGAAATCCCATTTTGTATTTCATAAGACACAGCTCGATTACGGCTGATTCGCTCATTTTCTCATAATATTTCAGAAATCCTATAAAAAGCGACGAAGCCGATATAAGAAAAATTATCATAAAAAAAAGTCTTGTTTTGTACAAAATTCTCTTTTTCCTGCTGTCCAAAAAAGTAAAAAATATATCCAAAAAAACTATAAATACAGCAGGAATAAAAAATATTCCAAAATAGTTTTTTCCAAAATTTAAAACTTCATCACAGTACTCATATCCTTTTTTGAAAAAGAAAAAAATCAGTGAAATCATAACAACTATAAAAACGGCTCGTATCACAATCTTTTTTTTCTTGTTCATTGAAGTCTGCTCCTAAAAATTATTTATACAACATCATTATTTTACCATAGAGGCAGTGCGTTTTCAAGAAATAAAGAGTAATACTTTTTTATTAAAAAAATATGTGATATAATTTAGAAACAGGCAAAAGAAAACAGGGGTGAAACAAAAAATGAAAAGCAGCGGAAAAGTTACAGAAATAAACGGAAATACAATAAAAGTAAAAATGTTTAAAGAAAGTTCATGTGCTCATTGCTCAGGATGCGGAGATGCCAGCAAACTTACAAGAGAGCTGGAGCTTTTTTACGACGGAGAGGTTGAAGTAGGGGATATAGTTACATTTGAACTGGAAGATGCAAAAATGTTAAAAATAGGATTTCTTGTATATATCCTGCCAATCCTTATGATGATTTTAGGATTTGTTGTCAGCAGCAAAATGGGAAACAGCGAAAAAACAAGTGTCTTTATTTCTTTCGGATTTTTAACAGTTTCTTTTGTGTGTCTGCATATTTACGATAAATATTTTGTAAAAGAAAAAGTTCAGATGATTGTAACTGCGGTTGAAAAAGATACACATGAATTTAATACAGACAGCTGCACAAAGGGAGCAAAAAAATAATGAAAAAATTTTTTTGCGGGATAATATTCTTCACAATATTTTCTTTTTCTTTCGGAAAAATGCAGGCAGTTTCAAAGTATCAGGTTAAAGATGTTCAAGGGATAACTATCTCTCTCAGAGGAAACGAACCTTTTACAGGAATGGTAGCAGACGGAAAGGACAGAGAATATTATCTGAAAGGAAAACCTCACGGAAAATGGGTGTCTTTTTACAGCAACGGAAAAATAAAATCCATAGAAAACTGGAAAGAGGGTATTCTTGACGGCAAATATATCCTTTATAATGAAAACGGAAAAAAAGTTCTCGAAACTCATTATAAAAAAGGTATCGATCATGGGAAATATGCTGTCTACCATAAAAACGGAAAACTCCGTATAACAGGAAGAATAAAAAACGGCGTTCCTGTGGGAAAATGGAAAATCTATAATGAGAACGGAAAACTTGCAGGAATGAGTAAATATTAACTTACATTGAGGAAATATTATGACAGAAAACTATAAATTTAATCAAAACAAAAAATGTGAATATTTTCCATGCCATAAGATAGAAAATCCCGAGAAAAATTTCAGCTGTATGTTCTGTTACTGTCCCCTTTATATGCTGGGAAAAGACTGCGGAGGAAATTTCAGATATACAGACAAAGGAATTAAAGATTGTTCAAACTGTGTTCTTCCCCATTTAAAAGATACAGGATATAGTCATGTGATGAAAAAAATTTCTCTGGTAATTGAAAGAACGAAAATCAAATAAAAAATATTTGACAAAATAAAAAATATATGATATTATTTTTTTGCTTAGAAACAATAGCTACGAGGGTACACCCAGTAACATACCGAACCTGGAA
>UQXM01000108.1 GCA_900545035.1 uncultured Fusobacterium sp.
ATAGGGCTGAATATTAGTAATACAGAGCCTAAGGAGATTGCACTTGGAATAATGGCAGAAATTATAGCAGTAAAAAATAATAAGAAGCCTGAGCATATGAAAAATATAAATAAAATTCTCTAAGAAAAAATATCAGCAATTAAAAAAAGAAAAGAGGAAAAAGGAAAAATGGCAAAAGTAATGGCTGTATGTATCAGCGAAAAAAAAGGAACAGCAAAAATAAATATACATGAATGTGAAGTGATAGAGGGATTTGGACTGAAAAATGATGCACACGGAGGAAAGTGGCACAGACAGGTAAGTCTTTTATCTTATGAAAAGATAGAAGATTTTAAGAGAAGAGGGGAAGATGTGATAGACGGTTCTTTCGGAGAAAATATAATTGTATCCGGGATAGACCTTAGAACTCTTCCTGTAGGAACAATTATTAAAATAAACGAAGTTGTTTTAAAAGTTACGCAGATAGGAAAAGAATGTCATTCTCATTGTGAAATATTTCACAGAGTGGGGGAATGTATTATGCCAAAGGAGGGAATATTTGCAGAGGTTGTTCACGGAGGAATAATTAAAGAGGGCGACAGTGTGGAGGTAATCCAATGAAAGTAATAAATACAAAAGATGCTGTTGGAATGGTGCTTTGCCACGATATAACAAAAATTGTACCGGGAGAGTTTAAAGGTGCTGCTTTTAAAAAAGGACATATTGTGAGAGAGGAAGATATTCCCGAACTTTTGAAACTGGGAAAAGACCACCTTTATGTATGGGAGAAAAAAGAGGGAATTTTACATGAGAATGAAGCAGCAGAGAGAATTAAAAATCATATTGCAGGAGACGGACTTGTTTTTGGAGAGGTAAAAGAGGGAAAAATTGATTTTTTTGCTGAAAATGACGGAATAGTTTCAATAGACACAACAGAGCTTTTGAAAGCAAACTCTGTGGGAGAGATTATAGTTGCCACAATCCACAACAATACACCTGTAAAAGCAGGAGAAAAAATTGCGGGAACAAGAATAATTCCGCTTGTGATAGATGAAGAAAAAATAAAAAAACTTGAAGAGGTATGCAAAAAAAATATAATCTCAGTGAAAAAAATAAATCCTAAAAAAACAGCAGTGATTACAACAGGAAATGAAGTTTTTTACGGAAGAATACAGGATAAATTCGGTTCTGTTATAAAATCAAAAGTCGGAGAATATGGATGTGAAGTGATTTCACAGGTATTTTCTCCTGATGACAAAGAGATAATAAAAGAAAACATAAAAAAAGCTCTTGAAAGCGAAGCGGAACTTATTATCTGTACAGGGGGAATGTCTGTTGATCCTGATGATATGACACCTGCTTCCATAAAAGAAGCGGGAGGGGAACTTGCAGCTTACGGTTCACCTGTTCTTCCGGGAGCTATGCTTCTTGTTGCATATAAAGACGGAAAAACAATTTTGGGACTTCCGGGATGTGTAATGTATGCACGAAGAACTGTTTTTGATTTGGTCCTTCCAAGAATTTTGGCTGATGAAAAACTGACTTTTGAAGATATAGCAGCATACGGACACGGAGGACTTTGTCTTGACTGTGAAGTCTGCCATTTTCCACACTGCTCATTCGGAAAAGGAGTATAAAAATGGATTTTACACATTTTAATAAAGACGGAAAAGCTCATATGGTCGATGTGAGTGATAAAGAAAAAACAAAAAGAACAGCCACAGCTTTTGGGAAAATAAAAGTTTCCAAAGAGATAATTTCAAAACTTTTGAACAGGGAAGTGGAAAAAGGAGATGCCCTGGGTGTTGCAAGAGTTGCAGGAATAATGGGAATGAAAAAAACAGCCGAGCTTATTCCAATGTGCCACCCTATTTTTATGTCAGGATGTGACATAGAGTTTAAAATTATGGAAGAGGAATGTGAAATTCAGATTTTTGCCACAGGAAAAACTGTGGGAGAAACAGGAATAGAAATGGAAGCTCTTACAGGAGTAAATATTGCAGCTCTTACAATTTATGATATGTGCAAGAGCATTGATAAGAGAATGGTAATTTCCGATATTCACCTGCTGACAAAAACAGGCGGGAAAAGCGGAGATTTTGAATATTAATTTGCAGATGAGGGAGAAAAATGAAAAAATTTTTGATTTTTATTTTGGGGATATTAATATCTTTTTCTGTGTTTTCAAAAGAGATAATGGTCAGTGCAGCTGCGAGCCTTAAAAACTGTCTGGAGGAAATTATTCCCGAATACGAAAAAACAAGTTCCGATAAAATTATTCTGAATCTTGGAGGTTCGGGAACACTTAGAACACAGGTAGAAAAAGGGGCGGAAGTGGATATATTTATTTCTGCCAATCAAGCAAATGCAGAAAGACTTGTTAAAAATGGCATTGCAAAAAAAGAAAATGTTTATGATTTTTTGTCAAATGTATTGATACTTGTAAAGAGTCCTTACAGTAAAAGTAAAATTTCATCAGTTGAGGAACTTAAAAACAGTGATGTTTATATAGCTGTAGGAAATCCCGAAACAGCTCCTGTGGGAGTATACACTCTTCAGGCTCTTAAAAATCTGGGAATTTTTGATACTCTTAATCAGGATAAAATAGTTTATGCAAAAGATGTTACAGCCACAGCACAGTATGTGGATATGGGAGAAACAGATTTTGGAATAATTTATGATTCTGATAAAAACAGAATGAAAAATCCCATAGTTGTGGCAGATTTTCCTGAAAATTCTCATGATAAAATAATATATTCTCTTGTTCTTTTGAATAACAATAAAGAAACAGAAAAGTTTTTTGAATTTTTGAAAAAAGACAGTACAAAAGAGATATTTAAAAAGCATGGATTTACAGTGATGTAATATGTTTGCTGTAATAAAGAACTCTCTTGCTGCAGCTTTTTTTGGAATAACCATAACCACAATATTATCTCTGTTGATTATTTTTATCAGCGGATATCTGCCCAAAAAAATAAGAACGGCTGTGGAAATTTTTGTAACTCTTCCTCTTTTTATTCCGCCGTCTGTGAGCGGATATTTTATACTTACAATTTTTGGTATACATGGATTTATAGGAAAATTTTTTTATGAAGTTTTTGGAATAAGGTTTACTTTCACTTTGTACGGAGCAGTTCTGGCAGGGGTGATTGTGGCTCTTCCCATAGTTTATCAAAGTATGAAACTTTCAATCTCTTCAATAGAGAGAGAATTTATTGAAGAGGCTCTGCTTCTTGGAGCTGACAGATTTCATCTTTTTAAAGATGTAATATTTCCAATGGCAAAAAATGGGATTTTTGCAGGAATAGTTTTGGGAACAGGAAGAATTTTGGGAGAGTTTGGAGCAACGCTTATGGTTGCCGGAAATATTCCCAATAAGACGCAGACACTTCCTATTGCAATATATTCTGCTGTAGAAAACGGAGAAGACGAAAAAGCAATCTGTCTTATTCTTATTGTATTATGGATAAGTATAATGATTATGATTTTGTATAATATTTTAAAAAAAAGGAGCGGAAACCATGATATATAAAACTGCAGTGATAACTGTAAGCGATAAGGGATTTGCAGGGAAGAGAGAGGACATAACAGGGGTAGAACTGAAAAAAATGATTAATGCCCACGAAAATTATGAAATTGTTATGACAGAAATAATTCCTGATGAGCGTTTTGTTATTGCTGAAAAACTTAGAGAGATTACAGACAACGGAAAAGCAGATTTGATAATTACAAACGGAGGAACAGGATTTTCTGTAAGAGATGTAACTCCCGAAGCCACTCTTGATGTAATTGAAAGAGAGGCAAGAGGAATTGCCGAATATATGAGAATGCAGTCAATGAATATCACAAAAAGAGCGATGCTGAGCCGTGGAATTTGTGGAATAAGAAAGCAGACAATAATATTAAATCTGCCGGGAAGTCCCAAAGGTGCATGTGAAAATTTGGGATTTGTGATAGATACCCTTATTCATGCTCTTGATATTTTAAAAGGAAATACTTTTGAATGTGCAAGAAAATAAAATTTTTGAAAATTTTGGTAGGAGCATAAGAATATTTAAGCTATTAAAAAGAGGGGAGTTCCCCTCTTTATTTTTTTCTTAAATGAGAATATGCAAATTTGGTACTTAATTTTTTTATATCTTTCAATCTGAAATTATTCATCTCTTATTTTTCTTTTTTCAATTATAGACATAATTTCTTTTCTTTTTTTCAGGAATTTCATCTCTCTCTTTGCAGCCTGAGCATTTACAGTTCTTACAATCGGAAGCATAAATCCTGCAACAATACCAGCGGCAAAACCGTTGTTATATAAATTCATTCCCCCATGAAGCACTCCGATGCTGCTTACTACAGCCATGTGAAGCCAGCCTGCCACAAATCCCCAGAATGTTCCGAACACACCTGTTATAGGTGCAAGAGATGAAGCAAAAAGTCCTGAAAGAACAAT
Organism: uncultured Fusobacterium sp.; assembly: GCA_900545035.1. Classification (GTDB taxonomy): domain Bacteria; phylum Fusobacteriota; class Fusobacteriia; order Fusobacteriales; family Fusobacteriaceae; genus Fusobacterium_B. The sequence continues at coordinate 4,427 of UQXM01000108.1, forward strand.
AGTAAAATAATCGTCGCTTACATTTGTATATCCTGCAAATAAAACTCCCAAAAGAATTGGAATTGTATTGAAGCAGGTTTTTCCGTGAGCAGAAAATCCCACAATGGTAAATACTCCTGCAAGCATAGGTCCGTTAAGAGTTTCTCCGATAACAGTGGGGAAAAGTATTGCCACAAATCCCATAACTCCCATATTTATAAATGTAAGTCCGAAACCATATTTTTCAACGAAATCAGATTCCAGTCCATTATCCTTGCATAATTTTTTAAATCCTTTGAATGAACAATCGTTAATAAAAAATCCGTTTACAATCATTAAAATAAATATACTGCTGCATATTATTTTTAAAGCAGGGTCAAATTGTGTGGAAAGGATTCTTCTGGAAGCTACTTCAAATCCGTAAGTTTTCAAAATACTGTTGAATACAGCTCCAAGAACTCCCGCAGTAAATCCCATATTATAAAGATTGTATCCCTCGTGGAAACCTTTCATTTTTCCTGCCAGAGGTGTAACTATAAAGCCTATTATTATTCCCAGTGTAACAGCATTAAGATATGAAAATTCATAGGTATTTGTTCTGAAAGCAATTTCACTGATAAAAGGTGCTAAGGCACTGGCAAAAGTTACGGGAACAAAAACATCTTTAAAGGAAACATCTTCATATTTACTGTACAAAATTCCTCCCACATATATGGGAAGAATATTAAGAATATTTTTTCCGAAAAAACAGAAACCGAAAGTTGTGAAAAGCAGTGCCAAAATAAGTCCGTTTATTTTTATCTTCAGCATTCTTATTAAAAAAAGATTAAAGAAAAAAATAAGGACTGCATTTAAAAATCCTGCTCCTATTCCTCCCACAACAAGAAAATCCGTGATAAGAGCGGCAGGAGAACTTATAATACTTATCAGTCCCTGAAAGACATTTTCTCCCAGTTTGTATACATAGCAGCTGAAAGCAAAAACAGTTATTGCAAATAATGTAACAGCCAGTTCATATATTCTTACTTCTCTTTCTCCCTTAAAATTATCCAAAAAAATCCTCCTCATTATATAAAAACTATGCTAAACTATAGTTATATGACAAATTCTCTCATTTTAAATTATAACTTATATCACATAAAAAATGGTAGCAAAAAATTAAAAAAACAGCAGAAGAGGTATATAAATTATGAATGATATCAATCACAAAAAATGGTATGTGTATATGATAAGATGTGAAGACAGCTCTGTTTATACAGGAATAACCACCGATGTGGCAAGAAGATTTAAGGAACACATTGAGGGAAGAGGAGCAAAATATACCAGAAACAGAAAACCTGTAAAAATAGAAACTGTTTTTTTTGCCGGCAGCAGGAGTGAAGCTTCAAAGCTGGAATATTTTATAAAAACTTTTTCCAAAAAAGAAAAGGAAAATATAATTTTTTGTGAAGAGAACAGAAAAAATTTTATACAAACAGCAGAAAATAAATTAAAGATAAAAATAAATTGTGAGAATTTGATAAAATAAACTATTGATATTATTAAGAAAAATAAGATGTGAAAAAATTTTTTGATTTTTTTAAAATTTTTTGTTGACAGAAAATGATATATGTGGTATTATTACTCTTGTCTTGAGAAAACGGACTTAAAAAAGTTCTGCGAAACTTAAGAAGCCTGGATGGCGGAATAGGTAGACGCACGGGACTTAAAATCCCGTGGTACTTAGTACCGTGCCGGTTCGATTCCGGCTCTAGGCACCATAATGTTGCGGGGTAGAGCAGTCTGGTAGCTCGTCGGGCTCATAACCCGAAGGTCGTAAGTTCAAATCTTGCCCCCGCCACCAAAAATTTAATAATATATGCGGGAATAGCTCAGTTGGTAGAGCGTCAGCCTTCCAAGCTGAATGTCGCG
>UQXM01000109.1 GCA_900545035.1 uncultured Fusobacterium sp.
GTATCAACAATGGCTGACCTGTTTCCTGTTTCAAAAGGAAAAATTACAAGTATGATAATGCTTTCTTCAAGTGTGGCAACTTTTACTGTTACTGCTCTTGCAGGATATATCACACATCTTTTTGGAATAGAATATACTCTTATTTTTGCCGGAGCTGTTACAGCTGTGGGAATACTTCTTTCTGTAATAGTAAATTTCAGATACAATATCTTGTCTAAACAGACAGCATAAAAAATTATTTATTACTTTATGTTCAAAACTTTAAATTTTTATTGAGAGGTTTGTAATTATGAAAAAATATAAAAACTTATTCAGTCCTGTAACTGTAAAAAGCATGACTGTAAAAAACAGAATAGCAATGCTTCCAATGGGGACAAACTTCGGAGGACAAAACGGGGAATTTTTGGAAGATCATATAAAATACTATGAACAAAGAGCAAAAGGAGGAACAGGACTTATTATCGTTGAAAATGCCTGTGTGGATTTTCCTCTTGGTTCAAACGGAACAACTCAAATAAGATTAAATGAGGATAGATTTATTCCTACATTGTATAATCTTACAACAAGACTTCACAGACAAGGAGCTTGTGCTGCAATTCAGATAAATCATGCAGGAGCTTCAGCCGTTCCTTCAAGAATAGGGGCACAGCCTGTATCATCTTCTGATATTCCGTCAAAAAACGGCGGAGCAGTTCCAAGACCTTTAACTGTTGAAGAGATAGAAAATATTGCTGAAAAATATGCAGCTGCTGCAAAAAGAGCTCAAACAGCAGGATTTGATGCTGTGGAAATTCATGCAGGACATTCATATTTGATATGCCAGTTTCTTTCTCCTCTGTATAACAAAAGAGAAGATGAATTTGGAGGAAATCCCAAAAACAGAGCAAGATTCTGCAGAATGATAATTGATAAAATCAGAAGAGAAGTTGGAGAGATGTTCCCGCTTATTTTAAGAATAAGTGCTGATGAGCTTATTGAAGGAGGAAATACTCTTGAAGATACTCTTGAGATATTGGAATATTTAAATGACGGAATTGATATTTTCAATGTTTCGTGTGCATTAAATGATTCTTTGTATTATCAAATAGATGCTATGTATTTCAATGATGGTTGGAGAGCATACATGGCAGAAGCCGTTAAGAAAAAATTCGGAAAACCTGTTATTACAATGGGAAATATCAGAGATCCAAAAGTTGCAGAAGAAATTATTGCTTCAGGAAAAGCAGATATAATAGGAATGGGGCGTGGACTTATAGCTGAACCATATTGGGCAGAAAAAGTTCTGTCAGGAAAAGAAGATTCTTTGAGAAAATGTATTTCATGCAACATTGGATGTGCAGGACACAGAATAGGACTTAACAGACCAATAAGATGTACTGTAAATCCTGATTTGATTTTAGAAAATGAATATAAAAATAAAAAAGTAAATCAGCCTGTAAATGCTGTGGTCATAGGCGGAGGAACAGCAGGGCTTGAATCTGCCTGTACTTTGGCAGAAGTTGGATGTAATGTATTCCTGCTTGAAGAAAAAGCTCAAGTCGGAGGACTTGCAAGAGAGATTGCCAAATTCCCTGCAAAGTATAGAATAGCTTTCTTTCCGGAATATCTTGAAAAAAGAGTAGCAGGACTTAAAAATCTAATTACTTTTACAAATACAAAAGCTTGTATTGAAAATGTAGAAAATTTAAAACCTGACCTTATTATAAATGCAACAGGGTCAAAACCTTTGATGCCTCCTATTAAAGGACTGAAAGATTTTGCCGATAAAAAAGGGTCAAATGTTTATTCAATTCTTGGAACTATAAACAATCTGAAAAACTTTGAATTTGATGGAAAAGAAATTGTTATAGTAGGCGGAGGAGCAGTGGGACTTGATGTTGTTGAGTTCTTCGCAGAACATGGAGCTAAAGTTTCTATTGTTGAAAGACTTCCTGTTTTAGGAAAAGATCTTGATGTCATAACAAGAATTGCAATGATGGATATCATTAAAAAGAAAAATGTAAAAGTTTATACAAACACATCTTTAATGGAAGTTAAAGCTGACAGATTTGTTGTTGAAACATCTGAAAAAGAAATTACTGAACTGAAATTTGATTATGGATTTGTATGTCTTGGTATGATAAGCAACAAACCGATTTTAGCAGACCTTGAAAATCATTTTTCAAAAAAAAATATTCCTGTAATAAATATAGGAGACAGTGTAAGAGCAAGAAAAATATTAGAAGGTGTGGAAGAGGGAAGATTTACCGCTCTGAATACATTAAAAAAATTAAATTTATTATAAAAATTCTTAAAAAAACACTTCACAATTTGTACCAAATATATATCTAAACATAAAAAATCTCTTACAGCTTTTATGCCGTAAGAGATTTTAATTTTTTGTTAATACTGCATAATTGAAGCAGCAATAGGATATCCTACTGTTATACTGATAGCAGTGCTTATCAACATAAGAATAAATCCATATTTTAAAATTGTTTTTGCATCAGTCCATTCAGAACCGATTGCCATAGCGATATGAGGCATAGCCGGCGGAGTTGCAAAAGCATACGAAGCAATCATTCCTATAATTGATACTATTGCAGGACAAGAAATTATTCCTTCCGTTGCTTGGATAAGAGGGATTGCAACAGTAGTAACAACTGTTACTGTTACCATATTTGACGAAAAATTTGTCTGAATACATGCCCAAATTATGAAAGCTGCTGTAAGCAATGTGGTATTTGCATCTCTTAAAGTAGGACTTAAAGTTTCAATAATATATGCAGATAGTCCTACATTCGGATGAGTCATAGCACTTCCTATTGTAAGAGTTCCTGCTGCCATAATTAAGCTTGACCATTGAACACCTTTTTTCATTCCCTCTGCAAAATTTAAAAGAGGTTTTTCTTCAAAAGATATTATGGAATACAGAAGTACACCAAGCATTGGGGGTACAGCCGTTCCCATTTTACTAATTTTTACTGCAACGGGAAAAATATTTTTCAAAAGGCTTGGGAAAATCCAAAGAGCAATTACGAAACAAAATACAGCTACCACAGTTTTTTCTTTTTTCTCCATTGGCTGAAGTTCCTGTTCCATAGAACTCATATCAAGATTTTTTATTTCTGATACATCAGGATTTAAAATAAATCTGAAAATAAAAATCATTGCTGACAAAGTAATTATTCCCACAGGGACAGCAAAAGCCATATAGTGAGCATAGCTTATGGAAAATCCTGTTGCAGTATGATAAAATTCCATTGCCATTATGCTGAATATATGAGCAATCGGTGTCATACCTGATGAAACAGAGACTGTAAAAGCAAGTCCGCTCATTAAAACTTTTCCGATTTTTTCTCCTTTTTTTAGTTCAAGAAGTTCATTTATTTTTTCTAAAATCGGAAGAAATACAACAAATAATACTGTAGGTGAAACAAAACACCCTATAAATGCCACAGCTGAAAAAAAAGATATTATAAACCACCAAGGACCTTTTTTAGCAACAGGGCTTGTAATAAAATATAAGGCACATCTTTTTAAAAAAGGTGTTTGTGCCAGCACATGAGTACATAAGAATGTACACATTAGAAACGGAAAAATTTCATTTCCGAAAGAATTTTGAAAGACACTTTTAAAACCTATTTCTGAAATCATTCCCACAGCTGTAATACATAAAAGACTTGGCCAGTCAATAGCAACTGTCAGCCACAGCAAAAGACTTCCAAGAAAAATTCCGATAATCTCTGCTCCGACAGGTTTCATTCCTACAGGAACAGGAATTATTTTTCCTGCCCAAATAAGCATAAATGCCGATAATATATAAATATTTCTTTTTAAATTCTTGTTCATTTATCACTTCCTTAAAATAAGCCTCTTCCATTATTTGAAAGAGGCTTACATATTATTAATTTCTCAAGGCTAGAGGCATTAAAATATATTTATAATTTTCGTTTCCGTATTCCGAAATTTCAAACATTGAAGAAGCATTTGTTCCTCTTACAATAACATTTTCTGTTATATTATTCAAAAATTCAAGCATAAATTTTGTATTTAAAGAACCTCTGAAATCCTCACCCTCTTTAAGCATATTGACTTTTTGAGTAATTTTTCCTTTTCCGGAATAAGTTTTTATAACAAGAGTTTTGTTTTTAAATTCAAAAACAGCTCCGTATTTAGTTTCATAGCTTGTTTTTGCCACAGTCATAACTTTTTTTAAAGCACTTTTAAATTCATTTGTATTAAATTCCATAGTTTTATCAAAACCATTGTAAGATAAAATTCCTTTAAAATCCGGGAACGGCAGGTCAACTGTTCTTGTAGAAAAATATGAGCCTTCCCACAAAAGAATAAGCATATTATCACTGAAACCAATCGTTACATCAGAATTTACTTCTTTTAAAAGTTTTGAAGCTGCATTGACACTTTCCAAAGGAACTGAAAATTCTTTTTCCATTATACATGGTATTTCCTCTTTTAAATATGTAAGTCTGTACGAATCAGTTGAAACAAATTCTGTATATTTATTTTTAAATAAAATTCTGATACAGTTAAGAGCCAAATTTTCAGGAAGAGGATGAGCAGAAAATCTGCATTTTTCCAATCCGTTTATCAATAAATCTTTATTTGTTTTTGTGATTTCGATAGGCAAAAGTTCTTTTACTTTTGGATATCCTTCTTCGTTTAAAATAATAAATTCAGCCTGATGAACTTTTAAACTACTTTCGTCAGAAGCAATTTCGATAGTTTCAGTCTCAAGAAGTTTTACATATTCCAAAATAAGCTGAGGTTTTACTATAACAGTTCCCTCTTCTGTAATTTTTCCTTCAACTGTTTTTATAAGACTTGACTCAAGATTTGTTCCTATAAAAGTTATTTTTCCCTCTTTTACTTCTATTTTTAAACCTGCAAGAATAGGTTTTATTGGATTTTCTTTTAATATAAGTGTAAAGTCAGAAAGAGTATTTGCAAGAAGTTCTCTTTTTATATTAAATTTCATAATTCCTCCCGTTGATTTTGTTTTAACTATAAAATTATACATCATTATGCAGATTCATACAAGAAATAAATTAGTTGTGCATTTTTATTTCTTCCCAATATCTGTTTTGCAGTTCAAGAGTAGGTGTGGTATCTTTTAAAAGTTCTGCATTTTGTAAATCATCAAGTGTAAATAAAGGTTCTTCCTCCATAAATTCCACAGCAGGAACATTGATAGACGGAAGCATCAGGTAATCTGCTACAAGAGCATATATTTCAGGTCTGTGGATAAATTCGATAAATTTATGAGCATTATCTTTATTTTTAGATGTTTCAAGTATAACAAAGGAATCTATTGAAGCAGATCCTCCTTTTTGAGGAACAACAAAATCAGTATTTTCTATCTGCTCGTCGGTAAGCTCCATGCATATATTTTCAGCATATCCCTGAACGACCCAAAAATCTTCGCTGGCAAAATTTTTCCCGAAAGATTCCGAATCAAATTTTGCAATATTGTCTTTCCACCCAATAATCATATCTGCTGCTTTCCTCATTCCTTCTTCGCTGTCTGTGTTCTGAGAATATCCCGCCATTCCAAGACCTGCTATAAGAACTTCTTTCATATCATCAAGAAGAGACATTCTTCCTTTTAAATCTTTTCTGTCATATATAGTATAATCTCTTGGGTAGTCTTTTACTTTCTCCTTATTTACTGCAATTATTGTAGCACTCATTGTATAAGGAACAGCATAATTGTTTCCTTTATCAAAACTTTCCAGTTTTTCCAAAACTCTTTTATCAATATTTCCGTATGTAGAAATTTTATTTTTATCAATCGGAGAAAGCATTTTTTCATTCATCATTATTTCTGCATAGTCCGGAGAAGGAACAACAATATCATATCCCACAGCTCCTGCTTTCAATTTTGTAAACATTTCCTCGTTTGTGGAATAAATATCTTCCACGACCTTAATTCCGGTTTCTTTCTCAAACATCTCAAATATTTCAGGGGGAATATATTCAGCCCAAGAATAAAGATATACAGCATTCTTATAATCTGCTTTTGGAGATGTTTCTGTCCCGCTTTCAGCTTCATTGTTTCCACAGCCGATAAATGCCAATGTCAGCAGAGATACAGCCAGAGATTTTTTTAATATTGTTTTAATTTTATTTTTTTTCATTTTTATATATCAGTCCTCCAAAAATTATTACTTAATAAAATAATATTCTATTTAACAGGTTAAGTCAAGATAAATATTATAT
>UQXM01000110.1 GCA_900545035.1 uncultured Fusobacterium sp.
CGTCCAGGGACGGGAGTACATAGCCGCCTCCTCGGGGATAATGTTTCCGCCGATATTGGCCGTGCCGGTTCCGCCCACCGCCAGCGTGGGAAGCACGATGGAATATTTGGGGAAATCGCAGCACATGATCTTCACCTTACCCTGGCACAGCCTCTGCACCTGTACCAGCTGCTCCACGCTGGGGAGAGCTTCCTTGTCCACCACGAAATTGCTGTGGGCGTCGGACAGCTTCTTGATGGTCTCGGGCATCACCTGAACCCCGAGGCGGGAGGGATTGTTGTAGATACCGCAGGGAATGTCCACCGCGCTCATGCAGGTGTCCAGATGGATGTGGGCCGCAGTCTGGTTGATCAGCACGTAGGGCGGAACCGTGAACACGACGCCGTCCGCGCCCTGCTTCTCACAATACTGTGCAAAAGCCACGCTGGCGTCCGTGGTGAAGGACGCGGCGCTGAAGAACACCGGAATTTTGCCCTTTGTCATCTGAATCACTTCTTTGACGATGGCTTCCTTCTCCTCCTGGGTCAGCAGCGTCACCTCGCCTGCGGAGCCAAGGATAAACAGCTGGGACGTGCCGTATTTGATCTGGCGGTTGATCAGGGTCTCAAAGCCCTTGAAATCGATTTTGTTGTCCTCTGTGAACGGTGTGGGCATTGCCACCCAGGAGCCTTGTAAATTCATCATAATAACATTACCTTCCTTCTTATTTTATGTTGTCCATTTTGTATGGACTTTCCGTTTGATGACCCTATTCTTGCACAGATATCACAACTTTTCTACTCGATAGCTTACAATGATAAAATGGATTCATTGCATACTATGTTACTTAAATTCAGAGACGATTCTCTGTTTTTAATCACAAAGAGCTTTTTTATTGCTTTCTCTATTCGAATTATCATATATTTTATTTATTTTTATATCTTCTGCTGAAAAATAACACTTTTTACTTTATCAGAACTTTTTTTCTGAAAAAACAGGTTAAAAAGGTTATCCATTTTGATTTTTTACAGCCATAAGAAAAAAGATAAAATTTTCAATATTTTTAGAAAACTTTATCTTTTATTGATTAACTAACCCATTTTATTTTAATAATATTTCCTTTGTCGGAATATGTAATTATTTTTTCTATTTCTTTATTTTGATTATATTCTGTCCATTCTCCAACTTTTCTGTAATTTTTATAGTTTCCCTCTTCTTGAATATTACCGTTCTCCCAGTAACTTATAAATTTTCCTGTACCGTTTTTAATTTCAGACTGTTCAACAAGAAGTCCGTTAATATCATACCATTCAATAATTCCCTCTATTTTACCGTTTTTATATGGAATAATTGATCTTATATTTCCGTTCAGATGATATGTTATCTGATCGCCGTTTCTTTTTCCGTTTTCATATTTTTCTCTCATTCCCACAGTTCCGTCGTTTCCGAACCAAACCTTGTCTCCGTCAAGCACTCCGTTTTTATATTCTTCAAAATACAAAAGATGTCCTGCATATCTTATGGAAAAAATTCCTGTGAAAAGTTCTGTTTCTCCCTGAACATATGCTTTTTTATCTTTATTGAATTTTTTTGCTTCAATATTTATTTCTCTTGTTCCGGGTTTTATCTCTTTTTCTTCTATCTTTTCAAATTTTTCTTCTTCATATAAAAGAATTTGTGTTTGAGTTTTCTGCTGATTTGTACATCCGGCTCCTGTAATCAGGCATAGTATTAAAAATATTTTTGCTAAATTTTTCATTGTTATATTTTCTCCTGTTTTTTAAAATACTATTCTATTATATCATATCTTTCATCTTACTGAAACAAAAAAAATCAGCTTATATTTCTATATAAACTGATTTTTTCAATTTTATATTTTTATAAACTTTCTATTGGAATATTCCAAATACTTTCCAAATTATGTAAGAAAGTACATGTGAACCTCCGTCAACAGAAGATACGCTTCCTACACCTTCAGGAATAGCAAATCCTACTTCTCCGGCAACTCTTGTTAAAAGCGGAGCCATAGAAGAACCTATCAGAAGTATCAAAGACATTATAATTATTGAAGAAATTAATGCTCTGAATACATTTCCTTTTGCAGGAATAATTGCCCAAGTTAATAGTATAGGAATAATTCCGATATCTGCAAATGGAAGCATTGTGTTTCCGGGAAGTATTACAGCCAAAAGAAGAGAGATAAGAACCATCATTACTCCTACTGACATTATTGTAGGATCTCCTATTGCTATTGCTCCGTCAAGACCGATATAAACTTTTCTTCCTGGAAATCTGCTGCTCATAAATTCTTGTGCAGCTTCAGAAAGAGGAATAAGTCCTTCCATCAAAAGTTTAGTCATTCTAGGCATTAAGAATAGTACAGCAGCTAAGTTGATACCTAAAAGTAAAACAGCCTGCCAGTCATATCCTGCTAAAGTTCCTATTATAACTCCAAGGATAAGTCCCATTATTGCAGGGTCTCCAAATATTGACATAAGTGAACCTGTATTATCTTTTTCTTTTAATTCTATTTTAATATCTTTTATTACAGGAATCATATCTATTAATTTATTGATTCCGTATCCGATTGGAAGCCAGTTTATTGTTTCAAAGTGAGCAAAAGTTACTCCTTCCATACCAAAATATTTGCTTATTATAGGAGCTGCCCAGTCAGCAAGTTTTAAAATAATAACAATCGCTATTGCAGCAGCTATCATTGCCAAAACAAATGAACCTGTACTGTAATATACTAATGCTCCTGTGAATATAAAATGCCAAAAGTTCCATAAATCGACATTCATTACATTTGTAAGATTAAAAGCCAGCATTATAAAGTTGATTCCTATTGCTAAGATAAAAATCCAAACTACAAGAGGTGTTGCAAAAGACATTGCGGCTTCCACAGGCCAACCAACATCCATTGTAGTCAGATTAAGGTTAAAGTTTTCAGACATTTTCTGAGTTGCAGTTCCTAGATTAGACACCATCATACCGATAACAAGATTTACACCAATAAATCCTATTCCAATAGTCAATCCTGATTTAAATGCATCTTTTGGTTTTAATCTGAAAATAATTCCTAAAATAAATATGATTATAGGAAGAACCACTACGGCTCCCATATCAAGTAAAGCTTGTATAATTCCCATTTTTCCCTCCTGATATATTTAATTTTATTTTTTTATTGCTTCAACAATTTCATCCAATGTTTTTTTCATTCCCACACCTGTTAAGAATGGTACTCCTGAAAATACGGGACAATCAAATTTTTGATCTTTAGGAAGTACAACTGTATGTACTACAAAATCAGGTTTCATTGTTTTTGCCATTCCTTCAAGTTCTCCGATCTTGCATTGAGTGATTTCTATTTTTAATCCTTTTTCTTCAAAACCTTTTTCAATTTTTTTTCTTGCCATTGTAGAAGTTGCTACTCCGCTTCCACAAGCAATAATTGCTGTATATTTTTCAGCTCCTGATATTTTTGTTTCTGCTTTTACTGTTTCTTTTTCTTCAATTTTTTCTGTTTTGTCGCCTTTTAAAAATTTGCTGAATAATCCCATTTTTTCCTCCGTTTAATTTTATTATAATAATGTTTCTAAAATTTCTTCATCTGTCATTGTTAAAAATTCATTTAACATCTCTTCGTGTTCTTCAAACAGTTCTGCCATTCCTGAAAGGATGTCATTTTTATTTTCTTTTGTAAGAGCCATTATAAAAAAGACATTACAATTTACATTTTCTTCTCCGCTTTCAATGTTTCTGAAATTTACAGGTTCTTTACTTATAACAATAGCTATTTTATCTGTTTTTACATATTTATCATCTGTGTGTGATATAGCTGTGTGAGTTCCGTTTTCAAGAATCATTCCTGTGGGAAAATCTATTTCTCTTTTTTTTATAGCTTGAGAAAAATCTTCTGTTACAATGCCGTTTTCATAAAAAACTTTCCCTACTGTATCAAGAATTTCTTCTCTTGATTTTTTTTCATTAAATCTAAAAATATATTTTTTTTCAAACATTTATATCTCCTCAAGATTCTTATAATTTACAATAAGAACCAAATTTTTCAATGTGTCTGTCTATTTCTTCTTTGGAAAGGATAACAGGTTCTCCCATACTTTTTGCTTTTACATAAAGTTCTGCACAAAATTCTACATATTCAGTTATAGCGAAAGCATTTTCTATATCTTCTGCTCCTACATTTACACCGTGATTTGCAAGAAGACAAGCTTTTGCTCCTTTCATTGCTTCAAAAGCATTTTCAGCCAATTCAGGTGTTCCGTACATAGCATATTCAGCACATTTGATTTCGTGTGTTCCGGCTATTGCAATCATATAATCAACAGCTCTTAAAGGTTCTCTTAAACAAGAAATTGCTGTACAGTTCATAGCGTGTGTATGAATGAAAGCTTTTATATCTTTTCTTCCGTTATATGCTTTTAAGTGCATTCCTGTTTCTGAAGATGGAGCATATTTAGGATTTCCGTCAACAACATTTCCTTGTAAATCAACTACCATAATATCTTCCGGTGTCAAAATGTCATAAGGAACACTGCTTGGAGATATAGCTACAAGTCCCTCTTGTTCGTTATAGATAGAAATATTTCCTCCTGTTCCTTTTGTTAATCCTTTTTGGATTAAAAGATTTAAATATTTTACTATTTTTTCTCTTTCGATTTGAAGTTTCATAAAAATCCTCCTTAAATTTATCTTGTTATATTTTTAATTATTTTAAATATTTCTTTTTCAGTTTGACATTTTTCTAAAATTTCTTTTAAATTTTTTTCGTCTATATTTTCTTTCAGCTCTAAAAGTCCTTTTATATGTTCTTTTTTATCACAGCTTGCTAAGGCAAAAATATGTTTTATTTCAATATTTTGAAAAAGTACAGGAGTTTTTAATTGAAGATAACTTATTCCTGTTTTAATAACATTTTCGCCTATATCTGCATGAGGAAGAATGATACCTTCTCCTATTAACATATACATTCCCAATTCTTTTATTTTTTCAATCATTTCATAGAGATATTTTTCTTTTATGTAGCCGTTATCTTTCAAAATTTTTCCAGCTTCAAATACAGCCTGCTCCCAGTTATTCATATATTTTGCTATTTTTATATTTTTTAACGGAAGAATATCTGTAAGTGATGGTTCGATAAAATTTTCAACTTTTTTATTTTCCAGATTTTCAAAATATTTAATAAGATCATTTGTCAAATGTTCTTCATTCTGAATATCAGAAAATTTTTTTATGATTTTTATGATTTCAGAAATATTCACTCTGTTTTTTCTGTTTTTTATTCCTGCTGCCAAAAGTTCTATAATATTTTCTTTTGTCAAAATGGAGTTTACTTTTATGACAGGAACGGAAAAATCTTTTTTATTTATATCTGTTGTTGTTATAATAAAATCTATTTCACTTATATCTATATTTTTTAAATTGTTTAAAGGAACAAGGTCTTTTACCTCTATATCAAAGAAATCTTCCATTTCTTGTTTTAAAAGATTTGAAGTTCCATAACCAAGTCCGCATACAATTAATATTTTTTTCTTTGTTTCAAGCTGTTCTGCCATTCTTTTTATTGAAAGAACAAAATGAACTACGAAAAAAGAGGTTTCATTTTCTGAAAATTCTTTGCCGATAAAATCTTCAATTTTTTTCAGAGCTGTTTTTACTTCGCTGTATAACACAGGATATTGATCTATAATTTCTTCATGTATTGAATTTTCCAGCTCTATATCATTTTTTAACCGATATATTGTAGGGATAAGATGATTTATCAATCCGTCTCTCAAAGTATTGTCATTTGAGATGTTTATATTTACTTTTTCGCTCACTTTACCGATGAGATCATCAGCAAGTTTTTCTATATATATCCAGTTTTCATAAAAAGAATATTTAAAATTATATGTATGAGCACCTAAAATAAATTCTGTGATTTTCATTATTTCAAATTCATTTATTGAAAAATTTTTTTCTTTTTCCAACATTTTTATATTTTCTTTTACAGCGTTAAAATCTGCTGTGGATTTTATAAATTCTTGATTTTGTATATTTTTTTCCAATGTAAGATTGTTTTCCAGTCGTTTTCACTAAAGTTACAATAGGATAAAACACTTAAAAGTATAT
>UQXM01000111.1 GCA_900545035.1 uncultured Fusobacterium sp.
TGAATATCTTCTATTCTTTCTGCTCCTGCTTTGATAAGTTTTGTAATAAGTCCTCTGGCATAAGTCTTTTTCTTGGAAATAATCTCTGCCTCCACACAATCTCCGGGAACTGTCATAGGTACAAAAACTGCAAAATCATTTACAAATCCCAGTCCCTCTCCTCCATATACAATTTTCTCAATATCTATTATAATTTTATCTCCAACTGATATTGACATTTTTCCTCCAAAATTATTATTTCTGTGATTTTTTTATTTTAAAATAATTCACCTCTTTTGAGGCTTCCATATTTCTTTTATCTCTCATTTCAAGTTCAAGTTTTTTTAGATCCGATTTTTTTTCATATTCAACTCTTTTTTCATTTAATTCTTTTCTCAAATCTTCCACTTGAACCTTCTCTTTCATAATAGCTTTTTCAAGTTTTGAAACTTTTACAAGATAATTATTATGTGTCAGCCATATTGATAATGTTACGGCTATTACTGTCAGCCAAAGTTTCATAATTCTCCTTTCAGATTTTCAAAAGCTTAAATTTTTTCCACTACTCTAAGTTTTGCCGAATGAGCTCTGTTATTATATTCCAGCTCATTTTTTCCGGCACACACAGGTTTTCTGGTAATAACTTTTACCTGCGGTTTTTTCCCACACATACATACAGGAAGTTCCGGCGGACAAGTACATCCTTTTTCCAACTCTCTAAATTTATTTTTTACTATTCTATCTTCAAGTGAATGGAAAGTAATTATTGCCAATCTTCCACCTTTTTTCAGAGACTTAACAGCTTTTTCAATGGCTCTTTCCAAAACTTCAAGTTCTCTGTTAACTTCTATTCTTATTGCCTGAAATGTTTTTTTGGCAGGATGTTTCTGACTTCTTGCAGGATATGCTCTTCTTATTATACTGACAAGTTCCCCTGTTGTTTCAATATTTTTTTCTTTTCTTGCTTCACAGATAAATCTTGCTATCTTTCTGGCAAATCTCTCTTCTCCATATTCAAAAATTATTTCAGAAAGTTTTTCCTCTGAATAATTATTTACAACTTCGTAAGCTGATACAGGATTATTTTTGTCCATTCTCATATCCAATTTTGTATCAAAACGGTAAGAAAATCCTCTTTCTTCATCATCGAGCTGTGTTGATGATACTCCTATATCCATAAGTATCCCGTCTATTTTATTTTGTCCGGCACAATATAGAACTGTATCCAGATTTTCGAAATTTTCTTTATATACCTGCCACCTATTTTTAAAAGGTTCAAGTCTTTTAGATGCAAAATTGATTGCCTGTTGATCTTGATCTATTGAAATTACTTTGGCTTTTTCAGAAGTATTTTTCAAAATTCCTTCTGTATGTCCTCCCCCTCCAAGAGTACAGTCAAGATATACTCCATTTTTATCTGTTATCAAAAGCTCTAAAGTTTCATAAAATAAAACAGGAATATGATATTCACTAAAAGTATCTTTTATATCTTCCATTAATTCCTCCATTGTATAACAAAAAAGCGGCTGTGGATACAGCCACTTTTTTAAAAGATTATATAAAATAATAATTTTCTTATTAAGTTTAATGCAAAGTACGCAAGTATCGGTGATATATCTATTCTGCTGTACCCCATAGGAAATATCATTCTGAACGGTTTCAGAAGAGGTTCAGATACAGCATATACCACATCTGTAAAATCATTGTGTGTATAAGGAGCAAGCCATGAAAGAATTACTCTTATCACAATGACTAAATTAAGTATTGTAACTGTATAATTTATTATACCAGCTAATATGTGCATATTTATTCTCACCTTTTTTCTATATATTTTAATCTACATCAAGAAAATAATGTTTTGTATTTTCCACATATTCCCATCCTGACCAGATTGTAAGAATTACAGGTATAAGCATTAAATAAAAATTATAATGGTTTGGCAAAAAAGTATAAACTTCATTTGCTTTGTCTCCAAGAACTATCATCAACATAATTGCAATCATTTGTGATGTAGTTTTATATTTTCCAAGTTTGCTGGCAGGAATAACCTCTCCTTTTGCAGCAACTACCATTCTTATTCCGCTTATTAAAAATTCCCTGAATATTATAACAATCGACATCCATGAAGGAATATATCTTAAATATACCATAACAACAAGTGCAGATATTACCAATATTTTATCAGCAAGAGGATCCATTATCTTACCAAAATCCGTAATAAGATTATGTTTTCTTGCAAGATATCCGTCAAAAAAATCTGTCAGAGAAGCCACAGCAAATATAGCAAGAGCAATGAGTCTGTAAGCCAGTCCTCCTTCAGGAGAATTTTCCAGAATATAAATAAATGGTACTGCTAATATAAGTCTTGTCAGAGTAAGTTTGTTTGGTAAATTCATAATTTCTCATCTCTCCCTGTTTTTCTTAATCTTCCTCTACAATAGGTCCTATGAAATCATATTGGAAGTTTTGTTCTATTTTTACTTTAACAATATCTCCGGCTTTTGCCGTTCCGTCGTTTGTCAATACTTTACCATCTATTTCAAGAGCTTGACCTCTTGTTCTTCCTTCAAGCATGTATTCACTTTCAGAAGATATTCCGTCAATCAGGACTTCTACTTCTCTGCCGATAAACTGCTCATTTTTTCTTTCAGCAATCTCTCCCTGCAGATTAGTAAGTTCCGCCCATCTCTTTTCTTTTGTTTCTTCAGGAATTTGATCAGGCATATTGTATGCTACAGTATCTTCTTCTCTTGAATATTTAAATACACCTACATAGTCAAATTTGAATTCTTCAATAAAATCTTTAAGTTCTTCAAATTGTTCTTCTGTTTCTCCGGGAAAACCAACTATAACGGTTGTTCTGATTACTGCATCAGGAATTGCATTTCTTATTCTTCCCAGAATGCTTCTTATATAATCTCCTGATTTTGCTCTTCCCATTCTTTGAAGAATATCGTCAGAAATATGCTGTATAGGTACATCAAAATATTTACATACTTTCGGCTCATTTTTCATAACTTCTATAAGTTCATCAGTAATTGAATTTGGATACATATAATATGTTCTTATCCATTCAATCCCATCAATTTTTGCCAATTCTCTCAAAAGTTTTGCCAGTGCTTTCTCTCCATAATTATCAAGCCCATACTCTGTTGATTCCTGTGCCAGAAGATTAAGCTCTTTCACTCCTGATTTTGCAAGAAGCTCTGCTTCTTCCACAATATCCTCAATGCTTCTGCTTCTCAAATCTCCTCTAAGAGATGGAATAATACAATAAGTACATCTTTTATCGCAGCCTTCTGATATTTTCAGATATGCTGTGTGAGGATATGTTGTAATAATTCTCTCTGTCTGAGAGTTTGGCAGGAAGTCTTGACTTCCCACCACAACCTCTTTTTTATCTTCAAGAATACTGTCAACAATGCTGCATATTTTATCAATATCTCCTGTTCCGACAACTGCATCGATTTCAGGAATTTCTTTTATAAGCTCTTCTCCATATCTTTCAGAAAGACAACCTGCAACTATAAGTTTTTTAAGATTCCCTTTTGTTTTGTATTCAGAAGCCTCAAGTATAGCTTCTATTGATTCCTCTTTTGCATCGCCTATAAAAGCACAAGTATTTACTGTTATAATATCTGCTGTGCTTAAATCTTCAACCAGTTCATATCCTCTGTTTTTAATCAGAAAACCTAAAATATTTTCACTGTCCACAAGATTTTTGCTGCATCCAAGGCTTATTAATCCTAATTTCATCTATTACCTCTTTCTTTAATACAAAGATTAGTCTTCAAGTAATCTTTTTCTGCTTAAACTTATTTTTCCGCCTTCCATAGAAATAACTTTAACATCAAAGACATCCCCTTCTTTAAGAACATCTTCTACATTAGCTACTCTCTCTTTTGAAATTTCAGAAACATGAAGCAGTCCTTCTTTTCCTGGAAGTATTTCCATAAAAGCACCAAATTTAGCAATTTTCACTACTCTTCCGCTGTAAACTTCTCCTACTTCCACATCTTTAGTATGAGCTTCTATCATTTTTACAGTTTTTTGCAGCTGCTCTAAATCATTGCAAAATACTGATACTTTTCCGTCATCAGTTATGTCAACAGTTGCTCCTGTTTCTTCAATAATTCTCTTAATATTTTTTCCTGCCGGTCCGATAAGTCCTGCAATTTTATCTGTACTGATTTGCATCTGCACTATTCTTGGTGCATTTGGTGCAAGTTCTTTTCTAGGTTCAGGAATAGCCTCATTCATTACTTCAAGAATTTGAAGTCTTGCTTTATGTGCCTGATTAAGAGCTATTCTCATTATTTCTTCTGTGATACCTGTAATTTTAATATCCATTTGAAGAGCTGTTATTCCTGATTTTGTTCCTGCTACTTTAAAATCCATATCTCCTAAGTGGTCTTCAAGTCCCATAATATCAGTAAGAACTGTAAATTCTTCTCCTTCTTTTACAAGCCCCATTGCTATTCCTGCAACATGTTCTTTAATAGGTACTCCTGCATCCATAAGAGCAAGTGATCCTCCACAGATTGAAGCTTGAGAAGATGATCCGTTTGATTCTGTAATATCAGAAACAACTCTTATTGTGTATGGAAACTCTTCCTCAGAAGGAATTACATATGATAAAGCTCTCTCAGCAAGAGATCCGTGTCCAAGTTCTCTTCTTCCCGGAGCTCCGTTTCTTCCGATCTCTCCAACAGAATATGCTGGGAAATTATAATGAAGATAGAATTTTTTGTAATATTCTTCATCTAATGTATCGATTAATTGTTCATTTGCTTTTGAACCTAAAGTTGTAGTTACAAGAGCCTGAGTTTCTCCTCTTGTAAACATAGCAGAACCATGAGGCATTGGAAGAGTTCCAACTTCTGCATATAAAGGTCTTATCTCATCAACTTTTCTTCCGTCAACTCTGTGTTTATGGAATATAATAACTTCTCTTACAAGTTTTTTCATTAATTCTTCATAGTATACATCAAATTCTGTCATTACATCTTCAGGAAGTTCTTCCTCAGAAAGTTCTGCAAAATTTTCTGCGACAAATTTTTCTCTTAATTCATCATGAAGAGCATCAACTGCATCTTGTCTTGCTTGTTTACCAGTTGTAAGAACAGCCTGTTTTAATCTTTCTTCTCCGTTTGTATCAATAAAATCTTTTACTAATGGATTAGGTTCTTCCTTAGTAAATTCTATTTTTTCTTTTCCTACTAATTTTGTAAATTCTTCTTGAAATTCACAAAGTTTTTTAATATTTTCATGTGCAAACATTATAGCTTGAAGCATTGTTTCTTCATCCATTTCAGCTGCTCCTGCTTCAACCATGTTTACAGCTTCTTTAGTCCCCGCAACTTTTAAGTTAAGTTCACTTGTTTCCAATTCTTCCGGTGTAGGATTTAAAATAAACTGTCCATCTTTTCTCCCTACTGTAACACCTGCAACCGGTCCAAGAAATGGAATATCAGAAATCATAATAGCTGCTGAAGCTCCGATTATTCCAAGATAGTCTGGAGTATTTTTTCCATCATATGAAAAAATAGTATTTACTATCTGCATGTCATAATTAAATCCATCAGGAAACATTGGCCTTATAGGTCTGTCTGTAAGTCTTGAAGTTAGTGTTGCATCAATTGAAGGTCTTGATTCTCTTTTGTTAAACCCCCCAGGAAATTTTCCTGCTGCATAAAACTTCTCTATATAATCAACAGTTAATGGGAAAAAATCTATTCCGGGTCTTCCTTCTTTACTTCTATTAACTGTACAAAGCATTACAGTATCTCCATACTGAATCATTACTGCTCCATTTGATTGTCTTGCAAATTTTCCTGTTGAAAAAGAAAGTGTTCTTCCGCCAATTTCTAATTCAAGTTTTGTTTCATTAAACATTAATTAATCCTCCTAAAATATTATTCAACTGTTATAAAATTTCAGTAAATAATAAGGGAAAAACTATAAAATACAAACTTTATAATTTTTCTCTTACTACTTACCCAAAATATAATTCTATCACAGCTGTACATTTAAGTATAACATTTTTATATTAAAAAATCAAAAAAATTATAAATATATTCTATTTTTTTACTTAAAAATCTCTCATTTTATTCTTATATAATTCC
>UQXM01000112.1 GCA_900545035.1 uncultured Fusobacterium sp.
TATCTCATCTATTTTCAGTTTCCCTCTTTCCACATCAGCCGTAAATATTTTTTTGCTGTATCTGTTTTCAGATACACGATATTCTATTGGAGAGCCGCTGTAAAAAGCTTTGTATTTCATAAATTTCATAGGCTTATGAATATGTCCGAGAGCTGTATAATCTGTCTGAGGCAAATCTGAAAGTTTCACTGTATATGCTCCGCCAAAATCCAAACTGCTTTCACTTTCATCATTTTCAATATTTGAAACAAACATATGTCCAACAGCAATATAGGGAATCTTTTCGTTCCAATATTTTTCTTTCAATTTATATATTCTTCCTATTTTTTCGCTGTAACTCATTTGTGAAACAGTTTCACTTTCAATATTTTTATCTATATTTTTTAAAACAGTTTCCGCTTCCACATCACTTATATACGGCATGACAGAAATAAAAGCTTTTTTGCCGTTTATCTCTATTTCAAAACATCCCTCGTGAGAATTTGAAACAACTGCTGTACCATATTCTCCCTCTTCAATAATTTCCACAGGACTTTCAAAAATAATAATTCCATAATTTTTTTCAATATTTCTGGTAACTGTCATTCTTTTCCCGCTGTCATGGTTTCCTGCCGTTATTATTACAGCACATCTTTTCAGCCTGCTTATTTTTTCCACAAAATCATAATAAAGTTTTTCCGCTTCTATGGGAGGATTCGGGCTGTCATAAATATCCCCCGCAATTATCAAAATATCCGTTTCGTTATTTTCTATTATATTTAAAAGATCAGAAAGAAATTTTTTCTGTTCCTCCGTTCTGTCGTATCCGTCAAGTTTTTTTCCCAGATGCCAATCTGATGTATGAAGTATTTTCATTTTTCCGCTCCCGTTTTTATTTTTTCTGATTTTATTATAACATTTTTTATTTATTTATTGCTTATAATTTTAATTTATGTTATAGTAATATTACAATATATATTGATAGTAGCTGCTAGGGGTGCTTTTTGCTGAGACTTTACCCTTAGAACCTGCTCTGGATAATACCGGCGAAGGGAAGTGGCAGAAAGTTTGTACTTATTTTTTGTCATTTTCTGTTAAAAGAAAATGACTTTTTTTATTTTAAGGAGGATTTATGTTATTTACTGATGTACTTTACGAAAATGTAAAGGAACTTTGGGACAGTTTCTATTCTCATCCTTTTGTTGACGGAATAGGAAGCGGAAAACTTGATAAAGAAAAATTTAAATTCTATATGATACAAGATTATCTTTATCTGCTTGATTATGCCAAAGTTTATTCACTGGGAGCAATAAAAAGCACAGATGAAGAAACAATGGCAAAATTTTCAAGTCTTGCTGACGGAATACTTAATACAGAGATGTCAATTCACAGAAATTATATGAAAAAATTGGGAATTACAAACGAAGAAATTGCAAATACAAAAATGTCATTGGCAAATATTTCTTACACTCATTATATGCTTGCCGTTTCTTATGCAGGAGGAGTGGCAGAAGTGGCTGTTTCTCTTTTGTCTTGTCTGTGGAGCTATGAACTTATCGGGAAACATCTTTACAATAAATACGGTATTCAGGATAATTTTTATGCTGATTGGATAAAAGGATATATTTCTGATGAATATCATCAGCTGAATGAATGGCTTCTTGCTCTTGTAAACAAACATGCTGAAGGAATTTCTGAAGAAAGAAAACAAAAACTTATAGAAATTTTTGTAAACACAAGCAGATATGAAGGACTTTTCTGGGATATGTCTTATAAAGGAGAAATGTAGATGAATGTTCTTGAAGTGGAAAATATATCTTTTACTTACGGAGAAGGACTTCTTATAGACAATATATCTTTTTCACTGGAAAAAAATGAATTTCTTTCTATTGTAGGGAGCAGCGGCTGTGGAAAATCCACAATTATAAAACTTATTGCCGGAATAGAAAAAGCTGAGAAAGGAAATATCTGTGGACTCTCAACAGGCTATATGCCTCAAAAAGATCTGCTTCTTCCATGGAGAACTGTTCTCGAAAATATTCTTCTTCCTGTGGAACTTTCCAAAAAATCTAAAGATAATTTGGAAGAGGGAAAAACAAAAGCAGAAGAATATTTGAAAAAACTTAATCTTTACGAATATAAAGATAAACTTCCTCACGAACTTTCGGGAGGAATGAGACAGAGAGTTTCTTTTTTAAGAACTCTGCTTACAGAAGCTGATATTCTTTTGCTGGACGAACCGTTTTCCGCTCTTGATGCAATAACAAAAGAATATCTGCAGAAATGGCTTCTTGATACATTAAAAGAATTTAACAAAAGCATTGTATTTATAACACATGATATTAATGAAGCTCTATTTCTTTCTGACAGAATTTTGGTATGTGAAAACAGACCTCTTAATTCTTTCAGAGAGTTTATCGTTCCAAAAAATAAAGAAAATATTGAGGAGCTTGCAGAGATGAAAAAAAATATTCTTCATATTATAAGAGGTGAGAATTGATGAAAAAACCTTCTCCTGCTCTGATATCAACCGCAGTATTTTTTCTTGTATGGGAAGCTGCTGCAAGATACCTTGGGCTTTTGTTTATTCTGCCATGGCCTACGGCAATAATAAAAAAAATATGGGATTTGAAAGTTCCGCTTTTTAAATATCATCTTCCTGCAACTCTTGAAGTGGCAGTTATCTCCATTTTATTTTCTCTTGTATTGGGAGGACTTCTTGCAGTTGCTATGGATAAAAATGAATATATAGAAGAGTGTATTTATCCGATTATTGTTACAACACAAACAATACCAATCACCGCACTTGCTCCTATATTCATTCTTTGGTTCGGATATACAATCTGGAGTAAAATTCTGGTATCTGTTCTCGTGGCATTTTTTCCGATTACAATTACTCTTCACGACGGACTGAAATCTACAAAGAACGAATACATTGAACTTTTTAAAAGTATGAACGCTTCTGACTGGGATATTTTTGTAAAATTAAAAGTTCCCACTGCTCTGCCTTATTTCTTTTCATCTCTGAAAATATCTATTCCTCTTGTACTTATCGGTGCTGCCATAGGGGAATGGCTTGGTGCAAATGCCGGGTTGGGATATTTCAGCAAAAGAATGATGACACAGCTTGACGGAGCGGGAGTATTTGCTCCCATTGTCCTTATTTCTGTTATAGCTATTGCTTTTGTACAGCTTATCTCTGTTATTGAAAAAAAGATTTTGATATGGAGAAAAAATTAATTTATTAATTTTAAATTTAACTTGGAGGAATTAAAATGAATTTTAAAAAAATAAAATATATATTTTTAGCAGTTCTTACTCTGTTTATTCTTGGATGCGGAGGAGAAAAACAAACTGCTCAAACCGAAAAAAAACTTGAAACAGTTGATGTTGTATTAGACTGGTATCCAAACGCAATCCACAGTTTTCTATATAACGCGATAGAAAAGGGGTATTTTGAAGAGGAAGGAATAAAGGTAAATATCCATTTCCCTTCAAATGCTTCCGACCCTATGGCTCTTCCTGCTGCCAAAAAAGCTGATATAGGAATTTATTATCTTCATCATCTTGTTATGGCAAGAGCAAATGAAAACATTCCTATAAAATCAATCGGAGCAATTACACAAAAACCTTTAAATGTTATTATCTCTCTGAAAGAAAATAATATTACAAGAGCAAAAGATTTGGAGGGAAAACTTGTGGGATATTCCGGAGGGCCTCTTACAGAAGAAAGCCTTAAAGCTATGGTAGAATATGACGGCGGAGACCCTTCAAAAGTTCAGGTTATAGATGTGGGATTTGAACTTCTTACTTCTATGATTACAAAACAAGTTGATGCAACAAACGGAGGACTTGTAAATCACGAAGTTCCTGTTATGATAGAAAAAGGATTTGATGTAAACTATTTCTATTGCACAGAGTTTGGAATGCCTAACTATTATGAAGAAATTTTTGTGGCAAATGATGATATGATAAAAGAAAGAAAAGATGTGTATATAAGATTTTTAAGAGCTGCCAACAAAGGATTTAAAGATATGATGAACGACCCTGAAGGCTCTCTTGATATCCTTCTTGCAAAACAAGAAGCTGACCAATTCCCACTTAGCAGAAATGTTGAAACTCAAAGTATAAATATCCTTCTTCCTATAATGAAAGAGGAAGGTGTACCATTCTTACATCAAGAAGCTTCTGTATGGGAAGAAAATATAAACTGGCTGTATGACCATAAAATTATTAATAAAAAAGTAAAAGCCGAAGAGATGTTTGAAAATCTTTATGAGGAAGAATAAATAATAATATTTTAAAAACTGCCTGACAGTGATATCGGGCAGTTTATTTTTTATCAGATACAAAATACCGCATATAACGGCACACTTTTTATTCCGTTTTCAAAGCCAAAATTTTTCCCTGAAATCTTTACAGCATATTCAGGATTATATTTCTTTATATATCCTTCAAGACTTTTAGCTCTTGTATTCTCTGCTGACTTAACTTCCACAGGAATTATTTTTCTCTCTTTCATTATTATAAAATCAACTTCTGCCGTTCCTTTCGGAGCTTTCCAATAATATTGAGTATAGCCATTTATATTCAAATGAATATTTACATAATTTTCTGTCATCCCACCTTTAAAATCATTAAGCTCATTTGATAAATATAAAATATCTTCGGGAACTATTTCTTTCTTAGCACATAAAAGCCCTATGTCAGAAATATAAATTTTAAAAGAATCTATATTTTTGTAATTCTCCAAAGGCTTTTGTATATCCTCAAGGCCATATATTTTTGAAGTTATCCCCGACAAAGTAAGCCATTCTATTGCATTTTCAAATTCAGAAGCTCTTCCCCCTGTTTTTACTAATTTATATTGGAATCTTGTATTTTCTTTAGAGAGCTGAACAGTTATATTATCATAAACCAATCTTGTTTTTTTAATTTCATTTGTTACATTATATTTACTCATATCATTTAAATAACTTAATAAAATCATATCCTGTGTATGACGAATCAATTGATAATTCTGTGTTTCTCTGAATTTACTTACACATTCAGGCATTCCACCAATGACTAAGTATTTTCTGTAATATTCCATTGCTGTATTATGTAATACTGACGGCATAGGAGAATTATTTTCAAATGATTTTTTTACAGCCGATATAAGTTCATTCTCTCCCATTGCCATTAAAAATTCCTCCATATCCATTGGATAAAGTGTTTTCATATCAACTTTACCCACAGGAAAAGAAAACTGCTGCCTGTTCACTGCAATTCCCAATAAACTTCCTGCAACAATTATATGATACTCAGGGGCTTGTTCACAAAAATATTTCAAAGAGGTCAAAGCTCTTTCACAAAGCTGTATCTTTTTTATATCCATTAAACTCTAAATATTTTAAATATAATCCATCAGGACTTCCTTTTCTTCCAAGCTCTTCAAAAACTTCTGTAAGATTTTTACCAAGCATAATGATATTATTTCCTTGAATTTTTAACATCTCTAAGGATTTATTTTTCAAATATTCTATTAATTCTACATCATTAGTAAAATCTCCAAACACAGAATCTTCTATTACAAAAATCTCTTTAATATCTTTTTTACTATTCTTTTCATTTACTATAATCGGCTTCTCTTCTTTTTCTACACTCTCTTTTGTCTTCTTCCTTTTTGCCATCATAGCTTGAAATCTTTCTTCTGCTGTACTCATTTTTCCTCCTGCTCTACATCTCCATTATTATATCTAGCAAACTATTTTGTGCTTCCTCTACAGATTTTGCCTTGCTCTCCCATACAGTTTTACCTTTTTTCACAAGACTTTCTATAAGTGAAGTTTCTTTAATTGGCTCTGGGAATAATACATCTGTATCTTCTAACATCATCTTTAATTTATTT
Organism: uncultured Fusobacterium sp.; assembly: GCA_900545035.1. Lineage (GTDB taxonomy): Bacteria > Fusobacteriota > Fusobacteriia > Fusobacteriales > Fusobacteriaceae > Fusobacterium_B. Next base: position 5,870 of record UQXM01000112.1, read on the forward strand.
AAAATATCTTTTTGTGTAACAGTTGGTCTATATAAATTTACTAATATAGCATGTATCTTCTCTACTCCTGCCTCTTCTATTACATTGATTACCCCTTTTAATGTAGGAATGTCACAGAAAG
>UQXM01000113.1 GCA_900545035.1 uncultured Fusobacterium sp.
AAAAAAAGTGTATAATTAATTATAATTATTTCTACAAAAAACAGGATTGTAAAAAATCCTGTTTTTTTAATATTTTTTGTTAAAAAATAATATTTTTTCAGTCTGAAATTTTTTGAAATTCTATGTATAAATGTTTATAAACAATTATACATAGTGGGTGATGTTTTGAAAGCAGAATTTGAATTGGAAAACCAACTGATAGAACAGTTAATTTTGCAGGGGTATGAAAAAATTAATGTAAAAGATGAAAATTCTCTTGTGGAAAATTTAAAAATTCAGTTAGAGAAATTAAATAAAAGAAAATTCAGCCAGTCGGAATTTAATAAAATTCAAACTTATCTGGCAGGGGGAACAATTTTTGATAAAGCTAAAAAATTGAGAGAAAAATTTGAACTTTTTACAGATAAGGGAGAAATAAAGTATATTTCTTTTTTGGATAGAGAAAATATTGAGAAGAATATTTTTCAGGTTACCAATCAGATAAAAATGTCGGGACAGTATGAAAACAGATATGATGTAACAATTTTGGTTAATGGTTTTCCTCTTGTACAAATCGAACTGAAGAAAAAAACAGTTCAGTTGAAAAAAGCATTTTATCAAATACAAAGATATCAAAGGCATTCGTACAGAAATTTGTTTCAATATATTCAGATTTTTGTAATCAGCAACGAAGAGAATACAAGATATTTTTCCAATAACAATGAATTGAGATATGAATTTACTTTTCCATGGGCAGATAAGCACAATTTGAAGAAAAACAGGTTGGAAGATTTTACAAAATTTTTTATGAATAAAGAACATCTTGGAAATATGCTGACGAAATATATTGTAACAAACGAAACTTTAAAGGCACTTATGATTTTAAGACCTTATCAATATTATGCTGTTGAAAATATAATTCGGGCAGTAAAAGAAAATTCCAAAGAAAATGGCTATATCTGGCACACAACAGGAAGCGGAAAAACTCTTACATCTTTTAAAGCCAGTCAGATTTTAGCAACTTTAGATGAAATAAAAAAAGTTGTATTTTGTGTTGACAGAAAAGATTTGGATTATCAAACTTCAAAAGAATTTAACGCATTTTCAAAAGGTTCTGTTGGAGATGTAGAAAATACAGGACAATTTGTGGAACAGATGATAAGTGATACAGGCTCAAAAGTTATAGTTACAACAATTCAGAAACTTAATAATGCTATAACAAAACCATATTATTTGAAACAAATGGAAAAAATAAAAGATGAAAGAATTATTTTTATTTTTGATGAATGCCACAGAACTCAATTTGGGGAAACTCATGCAAGAATAAATGAATTTTTTACAAACAAACAATTTTTTGGTTTTACAGGGACACCTATTTTTGCAGAAAATGCTGTAAAGTATAAAACTACAAAAGATTTGTTTGGAAAATGTTTACACAAATACACAATAAAAGAAGCCATTGATGACGAAAATGTTTTGGGATTTTCCGTTGAGTATTACGGAACTTTCAATTTAAAAGATGAAAATGGTGATGATTTATCTCCTGATGAAATGAAAGTAGAAGGTATAGATACAAAAGAAGTTTTTTCAAAAAGGGAAAGATTGGAAAAAATAGTTGATTTTATTATTACAAATCACAGAGCCAAAACTTTTGGAAAAAAATATCAAAGTATTTTTGCTGTTTCAGATATAAATACACTTATTGAATATTATCGTATTTTTAAAGAAAAAAATACAGATTTAAAAATAGCGGGAATTTTCACATATGAAGCTAACAGTGATTTATCAAATGATGAGGGAACTTTTGAAGCGGAAGGAGATGAATGTAAACACCCAAGAGAATATTTGGACGAAATGGTTTCCGATTACAATAAAATGTTTGGGGACAATTTTAATTTAAATCAGGATAACGGCTTTAACAGTTACTTTATAGATATATCGAAAAAAGTGAAAGAAAGAAAAATAGATGTCCTTCTGGTAGTAAATATGTTTCTTACAGGTTTTGACAGCAAATATCTGAACACATTATATGTGGATAAAAATTTGAAATATCATGGACTTATTCAAGCATATTCAAGGACGAACAGAATTTTATCAGTGGATAAAACTCACGGAAACATAGTTTGTTTCAGAAATCTTAAAAAGAGAACAGATGAAGCAATCACTTTGTTCTCCAATGCCAATGCAGTAGAAACGGTTTTGATGAAAAATTATGAAGAATATGTGGCAGATTTTGAAAAATATTTGCAGGAACTCAGAAATACAGCAGAAACAGCTGAAGATATAGACAATCTTGAAACAGAAGAAAATAAACTTACATTTATAGAAAATTTTAAAAATCTTCTTCGTGTGATGAACAGACTTACAACATTCAGCAAATTTAGTTTTGATGATTTGAATATATCACAGGATGAATTTGAGAGCTTCAAGTCAAAGTACATTGATATGTATGATACTTTGGTGGGACAGAGTGCCAAAAATAAAGGGGAAAAAACCTCAATAATTGATGAAATTGATTTTGAAATAGAGCTTCTTGCCAAAGATACAATAAATGTTTCGTATATAATCGGACTTTTAAAAAATCTGAATTCAGAAGAGAAAAGTTTTGCGAAAGATATCGAATATATTTTAAAAACAATGGACAGTACTCCAAGTCTGAAAAATAAAAAAGACCTTGTAGAGCAATTTATCGAAGAAAACAGAGAGATTTTCAATAATAATATTTCTGAAAATATAGAGGATAAATTGGCAGAATATTTGGATAAACAAAAACAAAAGGCTATTTTGGAAATGGCAGAAGAAGAAAATTTGAAACAAGATGTAGTAAATCAAGTGATAGAAGAATGTGAGTTTAACAACAGCAGACCGAATTACTCTCTTATAAAAACTGCTTTCAATAAAAAACCGTCTATGCTCGGGCTTAACAGAAAAATTGAAAATATTCAAGGAAAAATATCCAATTTGATAGAAAGATTTAATTTTTTTAATTTAGAATTTTAGGGGGAAGAAAATGTCAGAACATCAAGCAGAATTAGAAAAAAGATTGTGGGCAATAGCAAACGAACTTAGAGGAAATATGGGAGCTGATGAGTTCAGAAACTATATATTGGGACTTATATTTTTTAAATTTTTATCAGAAAAAATAGAAAAAACAATAAACGAAGGTTTGAAAGAGGATAATTTAAAATATGAAGATATTCAGGAAAATAAAGAATATTTGGAAGAAGTGAGAGAGTTTTGTGTAAATGATATTGGGTATTTTCTTGAGCCGAAATATTCTTTTAAAGCTTTGGCAAACAGAGCCAAAAACAGAGAATTTATTATAGAAGATTTGGGACTTGCTTTAAAAAGCATAGAGGAGTCAACAAACGGACACGAAAGCAGTGATGATTTTTCTGGACTTTTCGGAGATGTGGATTTGACATCATTAAAGCTGGGAAAAACAGCAGATGATAAAAATAAAATGATTTCGGAAGTAATAAAACATTTGAACGATATTAATTTTAATTTCGAAGATACAGAAATGGATATTCTTGGAAATGCTTATGAATATTTAATCAGTATGTTTGCAAGCAATGCCGGAAAAAAAGCGGGAGAATTTTATACACCTGCTCAAGTGTCAAAAGTTTTGGCAAAAATAACATCTTGCGGAAAAGAGAGAGTAAGAAGTGTATACGACCCTACCTGTGGGTCAGGTTCTCTTCTTTTGAGAGTTGCAAAAGAGATAAAAGTTTCTAATTTTTACGGACAGGAACTTAATACAACGACATATAATCTGGCTCGTATGAATATGATACTTCACGGAGTGGGATTTACAAATTTTGAAATAAAACAAGGGGATACTTTGGACGACCCTCAGCATCTTGATGAAAGATTTGATATAGTGGTGGCAAATCCGCCGTTTTCTATGAAATGGGAAGCAAACGACACTCGTTTGTCTGATGAAAGATTTGCTTCTTACGGAAAATTAGCTCCGAGCAGCAAAGCAGATTTTGCATTTATTCAGCATATGATTTATCAGCTTGATGAAAACGGAACAATGGCTGTAATTGTTCCTCATGGTGTATTGTTCAGGGGAGCAAGCGAGGGAGTGATAAGAAAATATCTTTTGAAAGAGAAAAATTATATTGACGCAATAATCGGGCTTCCTGCAAATATATTTTACGGGACATCAATTCCTACTTGTATTATAGTTGTTAAGAAAAACAGAAATACAGATGATGACATTTTGTTTGTGGACGCTTCCAATGATTTTGAAAAAGCAAAAAATCAAAATTATCTGAGAGATGAAGATGTTGAAAAAATAGCGAGAACATATGCAGAGAGAAAAGAAACAGAAAAATATTCCAGAAAAGTTTTTATGAAAGAGATTGAAGAAAATGATTTTAATCTGAATATTCCGAGATATATTGACACTTTTGAAGAGGAAGAGGAGATAAATCTTGACGAAGTGGTGGAAAAAATTTCTAAAATTGACGAAGAAATGAAAGAAGTGGATAAAACTATAAAAAATTTCTGTAATGAGCTTGGAATAAAAGCTCCTGTATTTTAGGGAGTGAGAATATGGAAACTAAAGAATGGTTAGCAAAAGCTTTAAAAATAGAAAAAGAAGAGATAAAAAGATTATTTGAAGAAGAAACATCGAGAAACTTTTTTCTTGTTTGGACAGTATTTGAAAGAATAAATTTTGATAAGTTTGTGAAACTTGAAAAAATAAAAGAATTTTCTAAAAAGGATTTTGAAATAGATAATGAATTGGAAGAAATTTTAAAAAAATTTCATTTAAGATATCAAGATGAAAAATTAAGAAAAAATTTGTGTTACAAAAATAAATGTAATAATAAAGAATGTAATATTTTTTCTGAATGTGAGTTCTATATTTTATGCAATAAAGAATATAAAGACATAGAAAAGGATGAAAAAATATATTTTTTGACTTATATAGTTTATAGATATAGAAATAATATGTTTCACGGAAATAAGGGATTGGAAAGTTGGCTGCAATTTGAAGAGCAAATAAAGGATTGTATAACTGTTATGAAAAAATTAACAGTATTACCTGATAAAAAAGACGGTGAAGAAAATGAAGAATAGAAAAGTGCCAAAATTAAGATTTAAAGAATTTACAGAAGAATGGGAAGAGAAAAAATTGGGAGAAATAAGTATATTTATAAATGGAAAAGGTCATGAACAAATTATAGAAGAAAATGGGAAATACATAGTTGTTAATTCAAAATTTATTTCAAGTAATGGAGTAATAAAAAAATATACTTCTAATTTACTGGTACCATTATATGTTAATGATATTTTAATGGTCATGAGTGATGTTCCTAATGGAAAAGCAATAGGAAAATGTTTTTTAGTGGATGAAAATAATAAATATTCTCTTAATCAAAGAATATGTGCTTTAAGAAGTAAAGAAAATTCTAAATATCTTTATTATATTTTAAATAGAAATAGTTACTTTTTGAAATTTGATGATGGAATCTCTCAAACAAATTTGAAAAAAAATGAAATTTTAGATTGTCCTATTTTATTACCTATTTTAGAAGAACAACAAAAAATTGCTGATTTTCTTTCCTGTGTAGATACAAAAATATCTTTAACAGAGGAAAAATTAGAAAATTTAAAAATATATAAAAAAGGAATTATGCAAAAGATTTTTTCTCAAGAAATAAGATTTAAAGATAAAAACGGAAATGATTATCCTGAATGGGAAGAGAAGCAAGTATCAAATATTTTTAAGATAACAAGAGGTTATGTATTATCTAAAACTGAAATAAAAAATATTAAAGAAAATAATTATATTTATCCTGTATATTCTTCTCAAACATTAAATAATGGATTAATGGGATTTTATAACCAATGGTTATATGAAAATAGTATAACATGGACAACAGATGGGGCTAATGCTGGAACAGTGAAATTTAGAGAAGAAAAATTTTATTGTACAAATGTTTGTGGAGT
>UQXM01000114.1 GCA_900545035.1 uncultured Fusobacterium sp.
TAAAGATAAATACTCTTTTATAGATGGAGAATATATGGTAGTAGAATCTTTAGAGAAAGAAGAGATAGAGAGATTATATAATTTATTAGTAGAATAAGTTAGAAAGTCTAACTAAAGATAGTTTAGAAAAAAGAGAAATTTAAGAGATTTTAAAACTTATAGGAGGTTGAAATTATGTTAAAAGTAGAAGATATTTTAAGAGAAGATGTCGATTGGGAAGATATAGAGATAGATGAAGATGAGTTTGATGAGTTAGAAACAGCTTTAATTATAGATTATCTAAAGAAAAATACTCCAAAAGAAAGACAGCTTTTAGCAATAGATTGGAATTTTGATAATTCTAAAGAAGTTATTAAATGGATAGCAGAACAGCCTGATACTGATAAAGGAACTGCACTATTTTTATATTGGTATATGAATCCTCAATTTTTTAAGAAATATGAAAATAGAAAAGAATGTGAAGAGGAGGGTGATTGGGTTTTAGAAGATTTTGATATTGTAGAAACTCTTGAAAAAAATTATATTTCAGGATTTTATAAAAATCAAAAATATGCTTTTAATCCTAAAAATGATGAGTACTCTGGCTATGATTGGACAAAGGAAGTTGATAAAGATGAGATGAAAGCTGAGATACCAAAAGAGATGTATATTGCTTTAGAGGGAGAAGTTTTAGAAAGTGCAGGCTGGGGAGAGGGAATACCTGACGACATTGTTCCTATTTTAGATAAACTTTGGGATATCTTTGAAGAATAGGAAATGGAGGTGTAAAAATGAGACTTGGCTATAAATGCAAAAAATGTGGGAAACCTTTAGCATTTGATGGGCTATGTTGGGACTGCAGAATGGAAGAAAAACGAAAAATTGTTGACAGCTGGACCGAAAATGAAGTGCATGAAAAAATAAATCAAGTAATAGAAAAATTAAAAACTTCTGATGAAGATAATTTTTATAAAACAGAAGAATGTGAAATTTTTCATAATTTGATGACAAAAGGAATATATGTAACAAGATTTTCCGAAATTGCCTGTGAGCGAGAAATATTTTATCCAAGCGAATTATATTACAAAGCAAACGAAAAAGTAAGAGATAAATTAATAGAAAAAATTATGAATACAAAATCTTCTGATGAGGGAAGTTGCCTTTTACTATGTCTTGCTATGATAGGAGATAAAAAATCACAAGATACACTTTATGAATTAAAGAAAAATCCTCGTCCATGGAGAAAAAAATTATATGTAGATCCTGATTTTTATGCTGAAGAGGGCGGCTGGACTTTTGACAGTGATAATAATTATATAAAACTTAATTATGATAAATGTTTCTCCTTTGAAAAAGGAGAGAAAAAAGACGAAAACGGAACTTTTATAGCAAGAAAAAGAGGGGAAAAATGTCCTCACTGTGGCTGTGAAATGATAGATATTTTAGTTATTGACGGCAGAGATGAAAAATTTTCTTTCTTGGGACTTGACGGAATTATCACTGCTTCCTGCTGTCCAAACTGTGTAACTTTATCCGAAGGAATTTCAAACAAATTCAATCTTGACGGAACAAGTGAAATTTTAGAATTTGAAGGAGAAGAAGAAAATTATTTTAATGACGAAACTATAAATAAAATGACAGAAAATAAATTTATTGTTTCCGACAAAGAAAAATCATTGTTTTACGGAGGTTTTGAAAGCGATGTAAGTACAATAGGAGGATTTGCCAACTGGGTGCAGGATTGGGAATACAGAGAGTGTCCGGAGTGTGGGAAAAAAATGAAATATCTTGCTCAAATTCATTGGGATACAATAATCGATTCTGCTGAGGGAACTTTATTTATAGAAATATGTCCTGATTGTAAAATAATTACAATGTTTCATCAGCAGACTTAAAAACATCTTAAATCAATAAAATTTTTTTGGAGGTTTTACAATGAGCAGAATTATTACAAAAGAAATCGCAGAAACTTTGGAAAGTTTTGAGTATTTGGGAGATATTTTTGATTATCTTGATAAAATACAACAGAAAAATGACTATACAGATGAAGAAATGGACAATGATTTGGATGTAGCACTTTGGAGAGCTTATGTTTATAATAACATGGATTCTTATGAATATTATGAATTGTCGGAAAAAACTCTTGCAAAAGTAAAAGATGAGGGTATAAAAAATGGGGTTTGGTGTTATAGATATTCATGTGCTTTGGTATATCTCAGAAGATTTGACGAAGCTTTAGAATACAGCAGACTCGGAACAAAAACAGACCCTGCATATCCTTGGGGCTGGTTACAGCTTGGAAGACTTTGCTACAAATACAATCTTTTAGAAGAAGCATATGCCGCAATCGACAAAGGGCTGGAACTTGTGCCAAATGATTATGAATTTTTAACTTTAAAAGATGATATAGAAAATGACAGAGGATATGCTTATGCAAATTCTCACTATATAGATGAAGAAACAGACAAAAATTATTCAAAAAGACTTATTGATATTGACAACGAAGAATTATACCAATCTTTCATTAATAAAAGTGATTTAGAGAAAAAATTGGATATTCTGCACAAAGAGGATAAAAACCAAGAAATTATTGATATAATTACTTCTCTGCCAAAAGAGGAATTAAATTACAATATTCTCGGAAAACTTGCCAGAGCATATAATAACAATAATGAATGTGAAAAAGGAAAGGAAATTTTACTTTCACTAAAAGAAGAGGGAGAAAATGATTCTCTTTGGAATTTTCGTCTAGGGTATTCTTATTACTATTCTGAAAATTTCGGACAAAATCCACATTATCTTGAAGAAGCTGAAAAATATTTTGAAAAATGTCTGGAATTAAATCCTGAAGAGCCTGACGGAGATACTCTTTTAAGATTTGTATATTCTGATTTGGGAAACAGAAGACTGGACGAAGAAAAAAGCGATGAAGCTCTGGAATATTTTAAAAAAGCCAGAAATTTAGCAAAAGACAAAAATGATATTATGATTACTGAATCTGAACTTGCTTGGGCATACGATTTTATTGGAAAATATGAAGAAGCTTACGAACATTTACAAACTGTTATTTCTTTAGGAAGAGATGATATTTGGGTTAATTCTGAACTAGGATATTGTCTTGCCGGACTGGGAAAATATCAAGAGGCTATTGAAAAATTTGAAAAATCTGTTGAGCTTGGCAGAAACGACGAATGGATATATGCAAGACTTGGCTCAGTGTATAAAGAACTGGAAAAATTTGATATCGCTTTGGAAAATTACCAAAAAGCATTGGAAGCGGAACCTGAAAATATCTATGTTCTTTGTGAAATAGCTTGGATATATGATAATATAAAAAATGATTGTACAAAAGGATTGGAATATTTGAACAAAGCCAAAGAATTGGGAAGAGATGATATTTGGATTAACTGTGAAATAGGCTGGGCATATAACCATATCTCCCAATATGAAGAAGCTCTTCCTTATTTAGAAAAAGCTAAAAATCTTGGCAGAGATGATGAATGGATTAATACTGAAATAGGTTTCTGCCTGAACAGATTGGAAAAATATGATGAAGCATTATTATATTTGGAAAGAGCTTTGGAATTGGGAAAAAATAATAAATGGTTTTATTCTGAAATGGGTTACTGCCTGAAAAAATTAGAAAATTACGACAGAGCTTTAGAAAATTATAAAAAATCTGAAGAAATGGGCAGAAATGACGAGTGGATAGTTTCCGAAACAGCAGAGTGCCTTGAAAATCTTGGGCAGACAGAAAATGCTATTGAAAAGCTTAAATCTTTTGTTGTTACAGAAGAGGGAAACACTACTTCAATTAATTCTCAAATAGCTTATCTTTATGGAAAAATGAATAATTCCGAAGAAGCTCTGAAATATCTTTATGAAGCTGAAAAACTTGGAAGAAGTGATATTTGGCTGTATTCTGAAATCGGCTGGAATTTAAGTGCAGAGCCTGAAAAATATGAAGAGGCACTGATTTATTTTGAAAAGGCTGTTGAACTTGGAAGAGATGACGAATGGATTAACGGTCAGATTGGTTTTGTTTTATCAAAAACGGAAAAAAATAAAGAAGCTGTAATGTATTTGGAAAAAGCTAATTTCATAAATCCTGACAGCAGTTGGATATCTTATCATCTTGGAGCTTGTTACAGAAAATTGGGAGAAATTCAAAAAGCGACAGGAATTTTAAAACCTCTTTCAGAAAAAGGGGAATACAAAGGATGGACAGAATTAGAACTTGCTTGGTGTTATGCTCTTATTGATGAGAAAGAGGAAGCACAAAAATATTTAAAAGAAGCTGACTCATATATTAGTGGAGAGATAATTAATTCTCCTGAACTGAAAAAAGATTTTGATACTATTAAAGCTTTAATTTCAAATACAAGTTATCTGGCATAAAATTTTACGGGGTTTTTGCATTTCTGCATCAGCCCCGAAATTTTTTAAAAACTATCAATTATATCTTTTGTAATATTTTCAGCAACTGCTTTTACAAGTTTTACTGTTTCAAGATAATCATCATAAGAAATAAATCCATAATGAGAATGAGTATATCTTACAGGAATTCCCAAAACTATTGTAGGTATTCCTCCGTTTTCAATATGAATTTTGGAAGCATTTGTTCCTCCGCTCTCTCTTACAGTTTCCTGAATTTTGATATTATTCTCTTTTGCAATTTTTTTAATAAATTTCACAAGTCTTGGATTTGCAATCATTGTCGGGTCAATATGACGAACCTGCACCCCTCTTCTCAAACCTCCCTGACTTCTGAATTCCCCTCTGAAATTGTCATCAGCAGGAGGACCTTCCAAAACTATTGCCAAGTCAGGCATAACTTTTTGAACTGCAACAACTGCTCCACGACATCCCTCTTCCTCTTGAGAAGACAAAACTCCTGTAATATCTGCCGAAAGATTTTTTCCTTTCAGCTGTTTCATCACATCAATTATAACTGCACAGCCAACTCTGTCATCAAAAGCTTTTCCCAAAAACATTTTTGATTTTTCATTGTATGTACATTCTACATCAGGAATAACAGGAGCTCCTATCTCTATTTTAAAATCATTTACAGTTTCTTCATAAGAAGTTGTTCCCACATCAATAAACATATCTTTAATATCAGTAACTTTTCCTGCTTCTGCCTTTGAAGTAAAATGAGGCGGAATTGAAGAAATTATTCCCTCAATATATTCTCCCTCGTTGTTCTGCACCTTTACTTTGTGAGCAGGAATTTGCTGATTGCTCCAGCCACCTAAAGTTATAAATTTCAAAAGTCCGTTAGGTTCAATTGACTGTACCATAAATCCCACTTCATCAGAATGAGCATCAAGCATAATCACAGGTTTTGTTCTTTTTTCTTTTGGAATATTGTTTATATATAAATTTCTTATTTTATCTTCTTCTGTGTGATAATCATTTCCGATTTCTTTTTTGGCAAGTTCTGCAATTTCATCTTCAAAACCTGAAACACCATTTGCATCACTTAATTTTTTTATAAGTTCGATTGAATAAGATTTTGACATTTCTGCCTCCTGTTTTTATAATTTTATATCTAAAAGCACAGCCCCTATTTTTATAAGAAGCTCGTCTGTTTCGTTTTTATTTTCTTCATAATATTCTTTAAAATTTTCCTGAATGTCCACAGTAACAGCAGGCGGATTTGGAGTTTTTAAAAATTCAAGGTGGGTATCTTTATCATCAATATTTTCTGAAATCTGCTCGTAAGCTTCTTCTGTTTTAACAACAATTCCTATAACTGCTTTTTTCAGCCTATGATATATTTCAAAATGAATAATATCATGCCTTGTTGGAAATATCATTAAGACAAAATCATCATATTTTTTATTAATATAACCCATTGCATGCTTTCTTTCAAGAATAAATTTTTTTATCTCTCCGCATTCCACTGTCACCCAAGTAGATGATGGATTGTTTGCTATCAATTCTTTTATCTT
>UQXM01000115.1 GCA_900545035.1 uncultured Fusobacterium sp.
AAAGAACAAAGAAATAATTAATATAACAGCAATATTTTTATACTTTCTTATCATTTTTATTAGTTTCATAAACTACTCCTTTTTTTAATTTCTCAATCAACTCTAAACTATATTTTAAAATTCTGCATTTTCTGTCAAAAAATTTATTCTATTCAAGAAATACCTTATAATTTTATTTTTTGCAACCTTTTTTTGAAAATTTTTATATATAAAAATATCAGCTGTAAAAAATTTACAACTGATATTCTGTATTTTTATTTATTTTTCAACTAAAATGATTTTCTGAAGTTTACAATAGGAAGAACAGGCAGAATTCCGTTAGCTGCATAGTTTACCAATCCTACTTGAACACCCTCAAGATTTTTTGTTCCGTTTACAAATCCAAACTGAAGTCCGCTTACAGATTCAGAGTAGTTTACAAACCCAAGCTGAACAACAGCTTCTCCGCGAACCATGTTCACTCCTCCAAAGTTGAAAGTAGAATTTCCTCCCACAGTATTTACAAGTCCAAGAGTTCCTCCGTTAAGATTTCCGTTGATATCATTCCACAATGATAAAGAAACTCCGCTCATATTTCCGTTTACTCTGAAAGCTTCAAGCCCGAAAAGAGCAAGGTGGAAACCGTGGAAATCTCCTGTTACCTGTCTGTATCCCACAAGTGATAAATCAAAACCTGAAACATTTCTGTTTTCAGCTCCCAAAAGGTTAAAACTGAAATTTGCTATTGAATCATTTTTTGTTGCTCCGTATTGTACACCGGGCAATACTGAAAATTGAGCAGACTGAGTTGCTCCAAAAGATACAGTTGATGCTAAAACTGCTCCTGCAGCCAATAATTTAAAATTCATAAATTACCTCCTGTAATGCTGTAATTATTCCTGTATACTTCTATTATACCCCATGTTTTACAGAAGTCAAATAAATTTAAGAAAATTTTCCGACAGCTTTTTCAGTAACCACTTTTATATTTTTATAATCTTCTTCGGGAATATTGTTTGAACATGATGAACACGAATGTTTTTCACCGGAACATCCTCCGCAGCTCTGTGAATTAAAACTGTTCTGCGTTCTTGCAAGATAATCTGTATAACTTTCAAGATATCCCTCTTGTGTAAGAATTTCGTAGGATTTTTGAAGTTCTTCAAAAGAAATTCCCAAATTTTTCATTACGGCAGTATCACTGTATGCTTTTCCTTCAACCAAAAATTTTAAAACTTTAAAATCTATATCCCTCATAAATTGTTATCCTTTCCTGTAATTTTGTTTTTGTTTCAATATAATTATATCATAAAAATATTTTTTCCATATAAAATTTATGATATAATATGTCTTAAATATTTTTTGGAGGACAGAAAGATGACAAACCGTGAAAACTGCAATAATATACAAGCCGAAAACATAAAAGATTTAAGAGAAGATACAGTTCTTGAAAGCCTTAGAACTTCATACAGAAAAAAAATCTGGAGAAAATTTATAAAAGCTGTGAATGATTTTAATTTAATTGAAGACGGAGACAGGATAGCTGTGGGAGTTTCGGGAGGAAAAGACAGTCTTCTGCTGTGTAAACTTTTTCAGGAACTGAAAAGAGATAAAAGCAAAAATTTTGAAGTGGCTTTCATTTCCATGAATCCGGGATTTGAAGCATTGGATATAGACCAGTTCAAAAAAAATCTGGAAATTTTAAATATACCGTGTGAAATTTTTGATTCAAATGTATGGCAGATAGCTTTTAAAGAAGACCCTGAAAGTCCATGTTTTTTATGTGCAAAAATGAGAAGAGGAGTTCTTTACAAAAAAGTTGAAGAACTGGGATTCAACAAACTTGCATTGGGACATCATTTCGATGATATTGTGGAAACAGCACTTATAAATATGTTTTATGCAGGAACAATAAAAACAATGATACCGAAAGTTCCGTCAACAAGCGGGAAACTTGCTGTTATAAGACCAATGGCTTATGTAAAAGAATCCGACATCATATCTTTTACAGCCAGAAACGGAATAAAGGCAATGGGATGCGGTTGTCCTGTTGAATCAGGAAAAACAGATTCAAAAAGAAAAGAGATAAAAAATCTTCTTAAAAATCTGGAAGCTGAAAATCCAAACATCAAACAAAGTATTTTCAACTCATTAAAAAATGTAAATATTGATTATGTAATGGGATATACAAGAGGAAACAAAGAAAAATAAAAGGCGGAAATTTTATGATAAAAATAGATAATATAAAAGAACTTCACGAAAAATCAGAGGGAAATTACAAATTTTATATTTCAGAAAATGAAAATAAAATTGTTATAGAAAACAGAAAAGAAAAAATAAATATTGAAATAGAGTATAATGAAAATAACTGTATTTCCGCTTTGGAAAAAATAAAAAAACTTACAGAAATAAGAATCGTTTTAAAAAATATGAACGACAGAGAAATTCTTTCCTTTATTCAGTCAAAAGGATATGATAAAACTTTGTGGAATTTAATCGGAAAAGCTATGCACCGTTTTAATATGATTGAAGAGGGAGATAAAATTGCTGTGGGAGTTTCGGGAGGAAAAGACAGCCTTGTAACTCTGAATGCTTTTGTAAGAGTAAAAAAAATAGCAGGAATTAATTTCGAAATTATCCCTGTGCATATTCATCCCAAACAGGATGCGGCAGACTGCTCGGAAATACAGGAATATTGTGAAAAGCTGGGACTTTCTTTAAAAATTATCGAAACAAATCTTGATGATATGCTTTTTGGAGAAAACAAAGAAAAAAATCCATGTTTTCTGTGTGGGAGAATAAGGAGGGGGATTTTATATTCTTTTATGAAAAAAGAGGGAATAAACAAACTTGCTCTGGGACATCATAAAGATGATATAATTGAAACTTTTCTGATGAATATTCTTTATCAGGGAAACAGAAATATAATGAAACCTTCATATATTTCCGAAGAACACGGAGTAAGAGTTATAAGACCTCTGGCTTTTGTGGAGGAAAAAAATATTATAAGTTATGCAAGAAAACTTAATCTTCCTGTTATGAAATCAAAATGTCCTTACGAAACCAGTGAAGATTCCAAAAGGCTGAAAGTAAAAAATCTTATAAAAGAACTTTCATTTGAAAACGAAGATATAAGAAGTGTAATATTGAACAGTATTAAAGATTTATTTTAAAAAATGTTTTTATTATCAAAGTTTTTGCTTGACTGTTAGTATCAAATGATGTACAATATTTTTGAAAAACAGATAAAGAGGTGAAAACTATGATTATTCCATTGGCTTTTGCAGAGTGCGACAAATATCATACAATAAAAAGTATTCAGGGAAACAGCAGTACAAAATCAGCTCTTACTGAAAAAGGATTTTGCTGCGGAAACAAAGTTTGCCTTGTAAAAAATATGAACGGCAATTTTGTTGTAAAAATCGGAAACTGCCAATATATTATCGGATTTGGTTTTGCAAAAGATATAATGGTGGAATAACAACTTAATATATAAATTTTTTACAGCCTTTGTGCTGTAAAATTTTTTCTTATTTTATTTTGTAAAACTAAATATTTTAAATTTAAAAATAGAGATTGATGTATATCTTGGGAGGAATGTTTTTATGAAACTTAATGAATTAAAAAGAGGAGAAAAAGCAAGAATTATTAAAATAGGAAAAATCGGAGAACTTAAAAAAAGACTTGTTGATATGGGAATTACAGCAGGTGAAACAATTCTCCTTGAAAGAGACGCACCTCTTGGAGACCCGCAGGAATTTCGTATTAAAGAAAACGGAATTGCTATAAGAAAAGAGGATTCAGCAAATATTGAAATAGAATTAATTAAATAAAAAATTAAAATATCTTGAAAATTATGGGATACAAATTTTACAGGGGGACAAATTATGATTAAAATAGCTTTTGCAGGAAATCCAAATGTTGGAAAATCTGCACTTATAAATGCAATGGCAGGCTCTAAACTGAAAGTCGGAAACTGGCCCGGTGTTACGGTTGAAAAAAAAGAGGCACAATTTACTTACAACGGAGAAGAAATAACAATGATTGACCTTCCGGGAGTATACAGTCTGAGCCCTTTTTCTTTGGAAGAAAAAATAACAAGAAAATTTATTATAGAAGAAAATCCTGATGTGGTTATAAATGTTGTAGAATCTACAAACATAGAAAGAAACCTGTATCTGACTCTTCTTTTACAAGAACTTGGAAAACCGATGATAATGGCACTTAATTTTTACGATGAATTTGAAAAATTAAATTACAGTCTTGATTTAAAAAGATTAAGTGAACTTGTGGAAATGGATATTGTAAAAACATCCGCAATCAAAAAAACAGGTTTGACGGAGCTTCTTGATAAAGCTGTGGCTATTGCAAAAAGCGGAAAAAGAGAGAAGCAATACAAAATATCTTTCGACAGATTTATTGACAGCCAATATGTGCTGATGAAAGAGGATATCAAAAAAGATGAAAAATTTGCGGATATACTGAAAAAATATTCTCTTGATTATGTAACAATAAAAACTCTTGAAAAAGACAGCGATTTTTTGGCAAAAATGAAAGAAGATTACAGTTTTGACTGCAAAGATTATTTGAAATCATACGCTGATGATATTGAAAAAAGATACGACGAAGATATTGAAACTGTTCTGGCAGAAAAAAGATACGGAAAAATTAAAGGAATAGTGGCAGATACTTTAAAAACATCTCTTAAATCAAGACTTGATTTTACCGAAAAAGTGGACAAGATACTTTTAAACAGAGTTCTTGGACTTCCTATTTTCTTGATAATCATAGCAGGACTTATGACAATTGTATTTAACGGAAGTGCTCCTTTTATAGACTGGATTGATGGTTTTGTGGGAGGATATATAGGTAAATATGCGGGAATGTTTATGGAGGGAACTCCTGACTGGCTGAACTCTTTGGTTGTTGACGGAATAATCGGAGGAGTGGGAGGAGTGCTTACATTTGTTCCGCTGATGTTTTTCCTTTATTTCTTCCTTTCTATTTTGGAAGAAAGCGGATATATGACAAGAGTTGCTTTCTTAATGGATAAAATTATGAGAAAACTTGGGCTTAACGGAAAAGCTTTCGTTCCTATGGTATTGGGATTTGGATGTACAGTCCCTGCAATTTACGCTACAAGAACTCTTGAAGATGAAAAATCAAGAAAACTTACAGCTGCACTTGCACCATTCATGTCCTGCGGAGCAAGACTTCCTGTTTACGGACTGTTTACAGCAGCATTTTTCGGAGCAAAAGCAGGACTTGTAGTTGTATCTTTATACCTTCTTGGAATTTTTACAGCAATAGTTCTGGGAATGATTTTAAAAAGATTTGAATATTTTAAAGTTGACAACAAAGCACTTTTAATAGAACTTCCTCCATACAGAATACCGAGCTTTAAAGTAATAATGAGTTCTACATTCAGAAGAACAGGAGGATATCTTAAAAAAGCTACAAGCATAATTTTGGGAATTTTAATTCTTCTTTGGGCATTAACATATTTCCCTAACAACGGAAACGCAGAAAAATCATACATGGCAGGTGTGGGAAAAGTTATTGCTCCTGTTTTAAAACCTACAGGATTTGCTGACAGATGGGAAACAGTTGCGGCAATTGTTCCAAGCATTGCAGCAAAAGAAGTGGTAGTAGGATTTATGGCACAAGTTTTAGAACTTCCTGAAGATGATGGAGATAATACTGAAACAACATTTGCAGAAGATACAAAAGAACAGATAGCAGCTTTTGGAGGAGCAGTAAAAGATTCTGTTTCAGGAATTATAAGCTTTGATATAGGTTCACTTTTCGCAGCTCCCGATGCAGAAGAAGTGGAAGAAGAGGGAAGAGGAATTGTAGAAGCCACAGGAAATCTTTTGGCAGAGCCCCTCTTTTGATGACATTAAACAAGCCATCACT
>UQXM01000116.1 GCA_900545035.1 uncultured Fusobacterium sp.
ACTGTTTTTTTATTATAATTTTTAAATAAATCATAAAAATTTGTAATTTCTTCTGCTCAAAAAAAGTGTATAAATAATTATAATTTTTCATACAAAAAGGAGGCAGAAATATGAAAAAATTAAATTCTGATTTTATTTATTTGAAAGATATGTATAATGATGATTATTATCCAAAATTTTTGGTAGATAAAGTTAAAAACTGTATTGCTGAAATGGTTTATTTTCTTGAAAAAGAAGAATACAAAGATTTGGAAGAAGTACAGGAAAAATTGGATGAAATGACAATAAAAATAAATGAGCTGGAAGAAGAATTTGAAGAAAATGACAGCGAAATAGAAACAGTAGCAAGGGACAGCATAGGTGTTACAGTAGAAAATATTCTTAAATATTTTGAAATAAATATTGATATAGAAGAAGCAATAAGAGAAAGAGAATGGTAATATATTTATGCAAAGTGAGGTGTTGCTCATGGGAAAATTACTTGTAAAATTTAAATAGTAATTTTGTCATGGGCATTTTTTATTACAAATATTTTGGAATTTTGAAATCATTTAAGGAGGAAATATTATGGCAGACGATGTTAAAAAAATGCAGGACGAAATGATGAAACAATTTTTGGAACAGCAGAAAAAAGTAATGAATGAAACATACGGAGAACATTTTGAAAATATAGAAGGTATGATGAAAGGCACTCTTGCCAATGCAATGTCAGAACTTGACAACATTGATATTTCGGCTATACAAAATGCTGTACCCGGTGTGGATATGGAAACTATTCTGAAAAAAACACAAGAAGCAAAAGAAGAAGCTATGAAAACAGGCACTTCTGCTATAGAGATGCAAAGTGAAGCCATTACAAAAGCTATGAATGAAATGTTTTCCGACAATGAAGGACTTCAGGATATGATTTCAAATCAAATGAAAAATTTTCAGGCAATGACAGGAATAGAAGATTTTTCAAAAGCAACTCCTGAAGATATGCAGAAAATTTATGAAAATCAAATGAATGTAATGAATAATCTTATGGGGCTTGACGGAGATGAAGAATACGAAACATTTTCTTTGGACGATTTAAAAAATGTAATCGAAGAAATGTATGCCTCTCTTCCTGAGGGATATACAGCAAATATAAATTCCAATGACGAATATATTAAGAAGTTTGAAATTCTTTTATCAGGATTTTTAACTTTTATGAACGGACATGAAAGCGAAAGTTTAGATGTGGAAGAACATAACGAATTTTTCGATGAAAAAATAAATTATATCCTTACGCAATTTTGGGGAATTGAAAACAGAGATGATGTGTTTGATACAATAAATTATCTTTTAAACGAGGGACATACAGCTGAATATCTGGGATATGCACAGGCAGATTCTGTTGATGAATTTATAGACAGCGAAATGGACGAAGAAGATATTGAAATTGTAAAAAACGGATTTGAATTTGCACAATTTTTCAAAGACAAACTTCCTGAAAATATTATGCTTGGCTGGGATTACGGAAGAGCAGCAGCAATCATCCGTTGGGCATATTATATGAAATATATTTCAGAAGATGAAGCTTGGGAAATATTGGACGATATTGCAGAAATTATGATAAATAATTTTAATTCTTGGAAAGAATTTGGAATTTCATATATCGTCGGAGGACTATTCTGGACTTACAGAACAAATCCTGAAGGAACATCAGAGCGTTATTACGAAACATTGGAAGCCCTTGAAGGACTGATGAATAAAACTTATGAAGAGGGAAGCGGACTTTGGGCAGAAAATCCTTGGATATCTGAGGTGATTTAATGGAAATTGACACATATGCACTGGAGCAGATGTATAATAAAAATTTTTCTTTTGAAGAGAGAAAAACAGAATATGATAAATACAGTATTGATGATGAGGACAGATATGGGAACACTCTTTTTCATACAGCTGTAAAATTTGCTGACAGTGAAATTTTTGAATATCTTTTTGAAAAAGCACAAGCTCTTGGCAAAAAAAGAATTTTTAAAGCAAACAGTTATGAACAGACTCCGTTTTTCATGTTCAATGACATAAAAAATCCTGAAAATAAATATGATGAAATCAAAAAAATAATGAAAATTATGATTGAAAACGGAGGAAATATAAACAAAAGAGATGACAGAGGATATCTTTTTTATAACATCTGTGCCGATTATCAAAAATATATAATTTTTGAAATTTTAAATGAAATGAAAATAAAATATGACAAACCAATTATATCAAACGGCTGGAATGTTCTTCATACCGCCTGTGCCTCTCTTCACAGAATAGATTACTATCTGAAAAATCCCGAAAAATATGCTGAAGAAGAAAAACCGTTTTTAAGAACAATACAGGCGATTGTAAATTCCGGAATAGATATTGAAACAAAAACAGCAATTGGAAAAACTGCTTACGAACTTGCTTTTGAAACAAAAAATAAAAAAGCCTGTGCAGTTTTAAAAGGTGTCAGTGAAAATGACAAAACATTTGGTATTGGACTTCACGAAGCCTGTTGGTTTGGATATGCTGATATTGTGAAAGAACACATTAAAAGAGGAGCAGACCTCAACGAAATTTATGAGGGAGATATAGAAGAACTGAAAAAATTATCTCCTTTGGCAATAGCTTCAAAACATCTTCAAACAGAAATTGTAAAACTTCTTGTTTCAAACGGTGCTGATGTCTGCCAAAAAGACGGTGAAAACGGGAAAAGTGCTTTTTATTATTTTGCAAAAACTATGATGTCAAATTCAAATGTTAATATCACAGGAGAAAAAATTCCTGAAAATTTTGCAGAAATAACATCACTTTTTCTTTCAGACGACAGGTTTTTAAATGATTATGTTGATGAAGAATACGACACTCCTGTTAATCTTTTGTGTTCGATTTCTCACAGATTCAGCTGGGCAGGAGATAAAAAAGCCGAGTTTATAATTTTTGAAAAACTGACTGATAGCGGAGCAGATGTAAATATTCCCGACAAAATGGGAAATACTCCTCTGCATAATCTTTTCAAAAACGGCGGAGATAAAATCAGTGATATGACAGAAATTTTAATGGAATGCGGTTCTGATACAAGCAGCAGAAATTCTGATGGAGAAACTCCTCTTATGCAGCTTCCGAAAATTTGGAGAGAAGAAGAAGCTGTTGAAGCTTTGGAAATTTTAGAAAACTACAATGTTGATTTTTCAATTACAAATAATAAGGGAGAAACAGCTCTTGATATCGCTGTTAAATCAGGAAAAGAAAAATTGGCAGAATATTTTGCAAAACTGGGAGGTTAATATATGAACAGTCCATTTATTACAGCCTGTAAAAATAAACAAAAAGCTGTTGTAAAAGTTTTTTTGAACGGGAAAAAAATTGACATAAATGAAAAAGATGATAACGGAAGAACAGCTCTTTTTTATGCCTGCGGAAACGGAGACAAAGAAATTGTAAAAATGCTTCTTGAAGCAGGGGCAGATGTTTCTCTTGAAGATAATAAAAGTATTTCTCCGATTCATCAGGGTGCATTAAAAGGTAATAAAGATATTTTAAAAATGCTCGTTGAAAAAGGAGCAGATATAAATTCTGCTGACGGAAAAGGAAGAACTCCTCTTATATATGCTCTTATGCAGGGAAAAACAGAAGCAGCATTTCAATGTATTGAGCTTGGAGCAGATATAAATATAAAAGATGATGAAGGACATATGCCGATAGATTATGCTGTTTCAAACGGAATGAGAGAATTTGTGGATTTTTTATCAACAGGGGAGAAAAGCGGCAAAGATAATTTTGGAAATTCTCCCCTGCATCAAGCTTGTTTCAACAATCAAAGTGAAACAGTGAAAAAAATTCTTTCTTCTCTTGAAGCGGAAAAAATAAATATGATAAACGATGAGGGAGAAACACCATTGATTTTGGCAGTAAAAAATGAAAATCAATACATTGCAGAACTTCTTTTGGAAAAAGGAGCTGACCCAAATATCTCTCTGAATTCGGGGGAAAGCCCTCTGCATTTCGGAGCGAAGAAAAACAATTCACAAATATGCAGAATCCTTTTGGAAAAAGGAGCTGAGCCAAATACAAGAAATAAAAGAGGCGAAACTCCTCTGATTACAGCTGTGCAATTCGGAAAAAAAGATAATGTTTTTGAACTTATAAATCACGGAGCCGATGTTAAAATTTCCGACAACGAGGGACATACTCCGGAATATTATGCAGGAGAAAGAGGATATTCGGAAATTTTGGAAATGCTTATAATGGCAGAATAATTTAATTGTCGGAGGAAATTTATGGGAAAGAAAAAATTAACAGAAACAGAATTAAAATTTAATGAAGATATAAAAAAAGTGGTTTTGGATATTTTAGAAAAAAATAAAAAACCTATGATAAAAATTAGTTTATCAGATGATAAACCAAACCTATTCCAAAGCAAATTCGGAGGAATTCCATATCTGCCAAAAGATAAAGAAACTCCCAAAGATAAAAAAGAAAGACAATTTACTTTACTTGCTCAAATAAATATAGAAGAACTGCCAAAAAATAATATCTATCCAATGAAAGAGGGAATACTACAATTTTGGATATTAAATGATGATGTTCTTGGACTTGATTATGATACAAATTTAGGAGACGGATACAAAGTAGTTTATTACAATAAAATCGATAAAAGTGTAACGGAGGAAGAAGTTTTAGAAAAATATAAACCTTACGAAGATGAAGACAGTTATTTTCCAGTAGAGGGAGAATTTTCTTTAAATTTTAAATTAACAGATGGATATTTTTCAGACAGTAATGATGATTTTGGAGAAATAGTAAACAAAGAAATGAAAAAATTTCACCTTGAAAATAAAGAAAAATATAAAGAAATATTAAAAGTTTATGACGATAAAGAGTATCTAAGTTATTGGGATATATGGGATATTTTAGAAGAGGATAAAGAAATTGGAAAAAAATTATTTGACGGAGGACATAAAATAGGTGGATTTCCTAATTTTACTCAATCTGATATAAGAGAGAGTGGAGATTATGAAATATTACTTCTTCAAATAGACAGCGAGAGAACAGAAAAAAATGAAATTATGTGGGGAGATTGCGGAATTGCTAATTTCTTTATAAGAGAAAAAGATTTAAAAGAACTTAACTTTGACAAAGTTTTATATAATTGGGATTGCTGCTAAGGAGGAAAATTATGAGTTATGATCTAATGGCATTTGAAATTTCCAAAGCACCAAAAGACAGAGAAGAATTTTTTAAATGGTATGACAAACAAGCAGAATGGGAAGAAGACCACGATTATGATGATATAAATGTTTCATCAGAAAAACTTCAAAATTTCTATAAAGAAATGATAAAAACTTTTCCTCCTATGAACGGAGAAGACTGCCCAAGTGATGAAGAAATAGAAAATAATCCTGAACTAGAAGATTATTTATCTGATTACTGTATAGGTTATGATGTAATATATATCGCTTTCTCTTGGGATAAATCTGAAGAAGCCTATAATTTAATGAAAGAACTTTGTAAAAAGTATCAAGTAGGATTTTTTGATGTAAGTGGAGAGGGAGATATTTTTTATTAAATAAAAAAGTTAGGAGTGATTTTATGCTGAAAATAGAAGATATTCTGTGCAGATAGGTAGATATGATTTTCCCCTGTTAAACATTTTTTTTTTTGAG
>UQXM01000117.1 GCA_900545035.1 uncultured Fusobacterium sp.
TAATCCCTTTTAAAACGTGCTTGATTTTCTTAATTTAATTTTATCATTATTTCTATTAAAAGTCAAGGAGAGTTATGGAAGATAAGAAAAAGGTAGGTAGACCTACTTGTATAAATAAAAGTGTAAAGTACTTAGGATATAAATATACTCCTGAAGAACATCAAAAAATGGTAGAAGCTCTTGAAAAGTATAAGGCAAAGCACAACTGTACCACTTCAAAAGCTTTATATGAAATAATATTAAATTCTATAAAATAAATTATTAATCCTCAGATGATATTCATTTGAGGATTTTTTATATACAAAATTTTAGGAGGTAGAGAATGGCTGGAGATTTTAATTTTAAACCAAGCGATGTCGTAAGTGGTAGCTTTGGTAAAGTGTATAGAAATGGAAGATGTATAGCTGAATTATCAGAGTTTACAGGTAAATTAAGTTTAGAAAGTAAAGATGTACTACTATCTAATGGAGAAACTGGAAAGAAAAATACAGCTGTTTCTTTTGAGATAACAGTAAAAGTTCAAAAGGTTTTTTCTTATGAATTAGAACTTTTAAAAAATATTAAAGATGGAAAACTTAATAATTATTGTGATATTAATGTTGAATTAGATGACCCTGAAGCTTTAGGAGCTGAAGCTATTGCAGTAGCTAATTGCTTACCTACTGGAGATATAGATATATTATCATTTACAAAAGGGGAACTAACAGAAAGAGAATTTACATTCTCTGCTCAACCAAGCAATATTGATATTTTAGAAAGTATTGCTGATATATAGGAGGTAAAAATTAATGGATATTAAAACACTTATAGACAATGCAGAGAAAATAAAAGATAAAGGAAATATTCTCCGAAAAAAGAATTATTCTATTCTTATGGAGGGGTATATGGATGTGCTGTCAGCTCATCTTTACGGATTTGATGTGGCACTGGCATCACTTGGAACTGCTTTTACACTGGAGCAGGGACAGCTTTTAAAAAGGTACACAAATAATGTAATCTTGTCGCTCGATATGGATAAGGCAGGGCAGAGTGCAACAGAGAAAACAGCAATGATTTTAAAAAATTTGGGATTTAATATAAGAGTGCTTAGTTTTCAAAATGCAAAAGACCCTGATGAATTTTTAAAAAAATACGGAAAAGAGGAATTTTTAAAATCGGTAAAAAATTCTCTGGAAATTTTTGATTTTCTGTATGAACTTTATTCACAAGAGTATGATTTGTCAAATATCATGTCAAAACAGAATTTTATAGAAAGATTTAAGGAATTTTTCCAGAATGTAGAATCAAGTCTTGAGAAAACTCTGTATCTTGACAAATTATCAAAAGCACTTAATATTGACAAATCAATATTGCAGGATATACTTATAAACAATAATAAATACAGAGAGCTTAAAAACTCAACATATTCAGAGGAAAAAGAAACTGCAGAAAAAACTCCCGCAGAAAATACTTTGGAAGATATAACAATGGAGCTTATTTTTGCTGATATAAGTTACTATGATTATTTCAAAGATAAAATTTTTGAATCTCCTTTATGCAGAAAAATGTTTTTGTTTTTTAAAGATATGAGAGAACAGGGAGAAAATTTTAACGGAAAACAGCTGAAAGAATTTATTGAAAAAGGAAATCTTTCACAAAAAGAAGCTGAAAAAGTGCTGATGCTTCAAATGTATTCAATAGATGATTACAGCGACACCAGAAAAAGAGAAGCCGACCTTAAAGAAATATTTACCTCATGGTTCAGAAAAGAGCTTAAAGAAGCTCAGAAAGTGCGGGAAAATATAATGGTAAATGTGAAGCTGAAAAAACTTCAGTCAGAGTTGTATGAAGACTTGAGCTTACAAGATACTTTAGGGAAATATGAACAGTTTAAAAATATTTTATCAGGAAATCAAATATTATAGAGGAGGCGCTTCATTAATGAAGGAGTTTATTAAAAACGAAAAAGTTTTAGGGTTAGTTCGTAAAGCGATACAAGAGAAAACAATAACATATGAAGAAATAAACAGAGAATTAAAAGATGAACTTCCTGTTGACAAAATAGAATCCCTTATTGAAGGAATGATAGATCAAGGGATAGATATAATAAAAGAAGAGGATTTAAAAAAACATCTTGAGGAACATGAAAATGATGATTTAGATGATAAAAAATATGAAGAATTTTCAGGAAAATCATTTATGGACGACGATGATGATTTTGGAGATTTTGATGATTTGGATTTGGAAGATGACGATGATATAGATTTGGATTCTGTTGATGAAATTTCAAGAGAAGATCTTCTTGATGACGACCTGTTAAAAATATCAGGAGATATGGGTGTAGATGAGCCTATAAAAATGTATTTGAGAGAAATAGGGCAGATACCTCTTTTAACTCACGATGAAGAACTTGAATTTGCAAAAAAAGCTTACGAGGGCGACGAATATGCGGCAAAACAGCTTGTGGAAGCCAACCTAAGACTTGTTGTAAGTATTGCCAAAAAACATACAAACAGAGGATTAAAACTTCTTGATCTTATTCAAGAGGGAAATATCGGACTTATGAAAGCTGTTGAAAAATTTGAATATACTAAGGGATATAAATTTTCCACATATGCAACTTGGTGGATAAGACAGGCTATAACAAGAGCTATTGCCGATCAAGGAAGAACTATAAGAATTCCTGTTCATATGATAGAAACTATTAATAAAATCAAAAAAGAAGCAAGAATTTATCTTCAGGAAACAGGAAGAGATGCCACAGCAGAAGTTCTTGCAAAAAGACTTGGAATGGAAGTCGAAAAAGTAAAAGCTATTCAAGAGATGAACCAAGATCCTATTTCTCTTGAAACTCCTGTGGGAAGTGAGGAAGACAGTGAACTGGGAGATTTCGTAGAGGACAGCAAAATGCTTAATCCTTATGAGCTTACTAACAGAGTTCTTTTAAGAGAACAGCTTGATGAAGTTTTGGATACTTTAAACAACAGAGAAAAACAAGTATTGAGATACAGATACGGGCTTGATGACGGAGCTCCGAAAACTCTTGAAGAAGTAGGAAAAATATTCAAAGTTACAAGAGAAAGAATAAGACAAATAGAAGTAAAAGCTCTGAGAAAATTAAGACACCCAAGCAGAAGAAAGAAACTGGAGGACTTCAAACAAAAATAGGAAGAAGTGTGAAAACAGAGGAGAAAAAATGACATTAGAAAATTTTGAAAAACTTGTGTTTGAAAAATATAGAGATGACAATGATTTTGCAGAATTTTTAAAAGAAAATCCTGATTTTAAACTTGAGTTGGAAAGAGAAAATGAATTTTTGGCAGAAGAAGAGTTTGAGGATGAAGAGATGAGCGGAGATTTAGCTCTTAACTATTTGGAAGAGATAAATCTCGAAGAACATATTTCAGACGAAGAAATAGAAACTCTTCTTGAACAGCTTGATGATGAAAGTACAAGAGAAAAAATTGTTATAGACAGTCTTGTTATGTCTGCAAGACTTGGACTTTATTTCTGCAGACAGGGGATAGAATATCTTGAACTTGTGCAGGAAGGAACAATGGGAGCAATAAAAGCTCTTAATAATTATACTTTTGATGCAGGAAGTTTTAAAAGATATCTTGCTCTTTGGATAGGAAGAGAAATGGCTCTTGCTGTGGAAGAAAAATTTGAGCAGACTAAGACAGAATTTATGTACTATATGACAAAAACAGATATGGAGCACATGGAAATAACAGAGGAAGAAAAAGAGAAAAAAATAAAAGCTGTGGAAGAAACAGCAATAGAAAATATTCCTTTTAAACTGGGAGAAAAAGAGATAAAAATTATAGAAATGTATTTCGGACTTGAAGGGGATAAGAGATATTCAATATATGATATCGAAAAAGAGCTTTCTCTTGTGAAAGATACGGGAGAAGGAGCTTTCTGCAATGCTCTTGCGAAAATATCAAGCATGAGCGGAAGGATGTTTGTAATATGAAACTGAGCAGAATTATAGGATGTCTTGAAAGCAGATTTCCCAAATCTTTGGCAGAAAGCTGGGATAATGTAGGACTTATGGTAGGAAAAAGGGAGAACGAAATAAAAAAAATACAAATCTCTCTGGATGCTACAATGAAAGCAGTGGATAATGCGGTGGAAAACGGAGCGGATCTTATAATTACTCATCATCCTTTAATTTTTTCTCCTTTGAAAAATGTAAACAGTGATAGTCTTACAGGAAGAAAAATTTTGAAGCTTATTGAAAATAAAATTTCAGTATATTCGCTTCATACAAATCTTGATTCTTCTTTGGCAGGTCTTAATGATTTTTTGGGAGAGAAACTTGGTTTCGGTGAAGGAAAAATAATTGACCCGACAGAAAATTTTGCCGGTTCGGAAACAGAGAACAGTCAGACAGGAATCGGAAGGTTATACACTCTTCCCGAGAAAGAAAAACTTACAGATCTGATACAGAGAGTAAAAAGCAGATTGAAATTGGAAACAGTTACAGTATCAGGATACAATATAGAAACAGCAGATATACAAAAAGTTGCTGTTGTTAATGGAGCCGGAAGCAGTTACTGGAAAAAAGCCAAAAGAATGGGAGCAGATCTTCTTATAACAGGAGATTTGAAATACCATGAAGCTCTTGATGCCAAAGAAGAGGGAGTATATATTCTTGATGTGGGACATTATGAGAGTGAACATTTTTTCCATGTGTTGATAAGCAGTATTCTTGAAAAAGAAAAAGGAATAGAATATTTTGTATTTAATGATGAAGCTGTTTTAAAAAAAATGTAAGTACAGCCAAGGAGTTTTTATGAAAAAAATAATAACAGCATTGTTTTTTACTGTTTTTATTTCTGCTTTCGGAGAGATAAAAGACAGCATAGGTCTTTTCAGTGATACACAGAAGACTGAAATTGATACAGTTATAGAGAAAATAGAAAAAGAGAAAGAGATAAAAATATATCTTAATACAGTTATCGGAGAAGAAAGTTTCCAGATTGAAAATCCTCAAAAAACATTTATAATTACTTATCAGCAGATAAATAAAGATGTAATTGTAACAGAATTGAAATTTACAGAGGATTTGGGAATGAGTGCAAAATCTCAGGAAATTGACCTTATTCTTGATTCATTGAAAGACTATGTTTTTCAATATAATTATGTGGAATATACAAAACAGCTTTTGGAACAAGTAAATACTCTTATAGTTAAAGACTCTGAAGAGGAACAGGAAGCTGAAAAGAATTTTCCGGAAGACAGCAGAGAGAATAAGAAAAGTTTTTTCAAAAAAATATTTTCAAAAAATCCCTAGAAAAAAACAATGATTTTGTGATATGATATTTGAGTGTAACAAAACAAAATAAAATTTAATAAATAACAGGTACCATAGTTAATCGCTTGGATTTTTCCAAGAGGAAAGTCCGGGCTCCGCAGAGCAAAGAGGGCAGCTAACGGCTGCTGAGAGTAATCTTAAGGAAAGTGCCACAGAAAACAGACCGCCCTTTATAAGGGTAAGGGTGAAAAGGTGGTGTAAGAGACCACCGGTTTTTTAGGAAACTAAAAAAGCCAGG
>UQXM01000118.1 GCA_900545035.1 uncultured Fusobacterium sp.
CTGTTTTCATCAATCATGGGAACTACATCTGCAACTGTTCCTATCATTACTATATCAAGATATTTATACAATCTTTCCTCTGATATTCCCAATTTTCTGTATACCCCTTGAGCAAGTTTTAAAGCTACTCCTGCTCCTGACAGATATTTAAACTTATAATTTTCGCTCAACTTCGGATTTATTAAAATATACTCTTCATCAGATTTTTCCTTTGTGGATTTATGATGATCAGTAACAATAACATCAATTCCCATACTTTGTGCATATCTGATATCCTCAATCGAGTTTGCTCCTGTATCAACGGTAATTACAAGTTTTCCCTCTCTCTCATCAATGAAATCTATAGTTCTTTTGTCAAGTCCATAATTTTCTTCCATTCTGCTCGGAATATAATATCTTGTATCTATTCCTATCTCTCTGAATACAAGTACAAGAAATGATGCTGCTGTAATTCCGTCCACATCGTAATCTCCGTATATATAAATCCTCTGGTTATTTTCTCTGCATTTTATTATTTTATCAACAGCTTCTTCCATTCGCTCAAAGTCAAACGGATTTCTCAGCTGATCAAGGCTGGGATTCAGAAATCTTTCCACATCTTTCTTTTCAGCTAAATTTTTATTTAATAAGAGTCTTGTTAATACCTTGGAAGTTTTCCAAGCATCTGCTTTTTCAGCTACAATGGAATCCGAAACATTGTTGTTTTTCCATATCATAGCTTCTTGTTCCTATTCTCCTTGCTGTTTCTTTATGTCATCTAATATTTTAGATATTTTTACTGCGTATTCTATTGAATCATCTATCTTTATTCTCATTTCTGGAATAAATCTAAGGTCAAGCTCTTCAGAAACTCTTTTTCTTAAAAATCCTCTTATCTCATTGAGTCCTTCCTCAACTCTTGCTTTGTTTACCTGTACTCCCTCCATTGAAAGAATAGTGAAATAAAGGTCTGCAAATTTAAGATCCTCTGTTACTCTTACTTTTGTAAGAGATACCATTCCTTTTACTTTTGGGTTTTTCACATCTTCAAACAGAGCTGTTGAAACTACTCTTAACACTTCTTTTTCAATAGATGCCAGTCTTTGTTTTCTCATATTTGTTCCTCCGTTCTGCATAGAGGATTGTTTTCTCTAGATTTTTATTATCTTAGAGTTCTTTGTACTTCTTGAATGTCAAATGCTTCTACGATATCTCCCTCTTTAATGTCGTTAAAGTTTTCAATACCAAGTCCACATTCCTGACCTGCAACAACCTCTTTTGCATCGTCTTTAAATCTTTTCAGTGATGCCAGTTTTCCTTCGTAAGTAACAACTCCGTCCCTTACAATTCTTATATTTGAATCTCTTCTTACTTTACCGTCTACCACAACACAACCTGCAACATTTCCGACTTTTGCCACTTTGAATACTTTTTTAATCTCAATTCTTCCAAGATACATCTCTTTGAATTCAGGCTCAAGCATTCCTGTAAGAGCTTTTTCAATATCTTCAATTATCTGATAGATGATTGATGAAGTTCTGATTTCTATTCCTGAAACTTCTGCTTCTTTTATAGCTTTAGTTGTAGGTCTTACATTAAATCCTATGATGATAGCACTTGAAACTTCCGCAAGTTTGATATCACTTTCAGTGATTGCTCCCGGAGCTGACTGAATAATATTAACTGCAACTTCATTTGTAGAAAGTTTCATAAGTGATTCTTTCAGTGCTTGTGCAGAACCTTTTGAGTCTGCTCTTAAAATAAGATTTAATTCTTTTAAATTTTCATTATCAAAGCTTTCTGACAGAGATTCAAGAGTGATAGTTTTTTTACTTACTTCAGCCATTTTTCTCTCTTTTGCCATTTCTTCAACAATTCTTCTTGCATGCTGTTCGTTCTGAATTACATACATTGTGTCTCCTGCTTCAGGAACACTGTTAAATCCTATAATTTCAATAGGCTGTGACATTTCTGCACTGTTTACTCTTACACCTTTATCATCTATAAGAGCTCTTACTTTTCCGTAAGCTTCTCCTGCAACAATAACATCTCCTATTTTTAAAGTTCCTTCTTGAACAAGAATGTCTGCAACAGGTCCTACTTTAGGATCAAGTTTAGATTCAAGAACTACACCTTTTCCTCTTTTCTTAGGGTTAGCTTTAAGTTCAAGAATTTCTGCTGTGATAAGAATAGTTTCAAGAAGAATATCAAGATTTATTTTAGCTTTTGCTGATACTTCAACAAACTCTACATCTCCTCCCCACTCAACAGATACAAGTCCATGTTCCATAAGTTCTTGTTTAACTCTCATTGGATTTGCTTCAGGTTTATCTATTTTATTTATTGCAACTATAATTGGTACATCTGCTGCTTTTGCGTGAGATATTGCCTCTATTGTCTGAGGCATTACACCGTCATCTGCCGCTACCACAAGAATAGCTATATCTGTAACTTTCGCTCCTCTGGCTCTCATATCTGTGAAAGCTTCGTGTCCCGGAGTATCTACGAAAGTAATTTTCTTTCCGTTTTTAGTTACTTGATAAGCTCCTATTTTTTGAGTAATTCCTCCTGCTTCTCCTGCAACAACTTCTGTTTTTCTGATTGCATCAAGAAGAGATGTTTTTCCATGGTCAACATGCCCCATTATTGTTATAACAGGAGCTCTCTCTTGTAAATCTGCTTCTTTATCTTCTATTTCAAGAGCAAATTTATCTCCAAATGCAATTTCTTCTTCCTCTTCCTGTTCAACAAGAACATCATAGTCTGCTGCAAGTTCTTCTGCAAGTTCTACGCTAAGAGGACTGTTTATTGTGAGCATCTGTCCTTTTAAGAAAAGTTTTTTGATGATTTCAGAACTGTTTACCTTTAATTTTTCGGCAAAATCTCCTAAAGTCATCTCTCCTCTCATTTTAATTATTTTTATTCCGTCTTCTTCTACTACTGTACTTCCTTCTGTATCGGCTTTTTTAACGAAGAAATCCGTTCTTCTTCCCTTTTTCTTTTTCTTATTTTTATCTTTTTTAGAATCCAATACAGGCTCCTTACTTTTTTCTTTTATTTTTGATTTCTTTTTCTTTTTATTTGGTTTTTCGTCATCGGCAGCTTTTTCATCTTTGCTAAAATGGCTTTTTATCTTATCAACCTGATCTTCTGTAAGACCTGAAAGATGAGATGATACTTCTATATCTAAGTCGCTTAAAAGACTTAAAAACTCTTTGTTTCCTATTTCGTATTTCTTAGCTAATTCATGTACTCTAACTTTCATTAAAACTAAGCACCTCCCTTAACTTACTCCATAAGTCCACGGGCTACCTTTTTATTTTTAACTGCAATAACATTTACTTCCTCTTTATTAAAAATATCTCCCAGTTCTGATTTTTTTCCGTAATGAACATACGGGATATTTTTTTCCTTTGCCTTTGATGTAAGGCGTTTGTCATTTTTTTCACTGATATCCTCAGCTATTATGATAAAATGAACTTTTTCTATCTCATCAAATATCATATTAATCCCAAAAACAAGCTCTTGAGAATTTTTCATTGCTTTTAAAATCTTAAGATAATCTTTCGTGTCTTTCTTAAGCAAGTTTAACATTTTAAGTAAATCTTCTATTTCCATTTTTATTTTTTTATGTTTGGATAATCTGTTTATGCATTCATGTGTTTTACATACATACTGCCCTCTCATCTGAGCTGTCTGTTTCTCATCAAGAACAAATCTTCCCTCTTCTTTTTCTACGATTCTGAAAAGCTCTGATTTATTTTTTTTCTCACGGCAGATGACACATGTTCTTTCAGAATTAGTTTTCATTTTCCTCTTCTGTCTGCTCCTCAGCTTTGTTTAAATCTTCTTTAACTTTTATATCTACTCTCATTCCTGTAAGTTTGGCAGCAAGTCTTGCATTTTGTCCGTTTTTACCAATTGCAAGCGAAAGCTGTGAAGGATCAACTATTACTCTTGTAGTTGTTCCGTCTTCCAGAAGCTCAACACTGTTTACTTTTGCAGGGCTTAATACAGCAGATACAAATTCTTCTATTGAATCTTTCCATTCAACAATATCAATTTTTTCTCCGTTAAGTTCGTCAACAATATTTTTAATTCTAAGTCCTTTTTGTCCGATACAAGCTCCAACAGTATCAATATTTGTATCAGCAGAATATACGGCTATTTTTGCTCTTGAACCCGCTTCTCTTGCCACAGATTTTATTTCGATTAATCCGTCTGCAATTTCAGGAATTTCAAGTTCAAACAATTTTCTAAGAAGTCCTTCATTCTTTCTTGAAATTACTATTTTAGGGAATTTGTTAGTTTTTTCAACTTCTGCAACATATACTTTTATTCTTTCCCCAACTCTGTATGTATCAGCAGGAGATTGCTCTGCCATTGGAAGAATAGCTTCTGTTCCGTCAAATTCGATAAAGATATTTTTTCTTTCGTCAATTCTTCTGATAATACCTGTT
Organism: uncultured Fusobacterium sp.; assembly: GCA_900545035.1. GTDB lineage: Bacteria > Fusobacteriota > Fusobacteriia > Fusobacteriales > Fusobacteriaceae > Fusobacterium_B. The sequence continues at coordinate 4,440 of UQXM01000118.1, forward strand.
ATAATATCTTTTTCTTTAACTTTGAATTTATCGTAAATATTTTGTCTTTCAGCTTCTCTTACTTTTTGAATAACTATCTGTTTTCCGTTTTGAATAGCATTTCTTCTAAACTCTTCACAGTTCACTTCTATTCTTACAATATCACCGATTTTTGCTCTCTTTTTAATTTCTCTCGCATCTTCCACAGATATTTCAAGAGCTGCATCGTATACATCATCAACAACGGTTTTAACTTCGTATACTCCGATTTCTCCTGTTTCTCTGTCGATTTCTACCTCAACATTTTCCTCTTCACCGTAGTGTTTTTTATAAGCAGCAAGAAGAGCCTGTTCAACTGTTTCAAGTAAGCTTTCTTTGCTTATCCCTTTTTCTTTTTCCAGTTCTTCCAATGCTTCTAAAAATATTTTTGCGTCTTTACCTTTCATTAATTTTCCTCCTGTTAGGCATTAAATATCCTTAAAGTCATAAACAAGGTTTGCTTTTCTAACCTCTTTAAAAGGTATCTCTGTTACTGCATTATCATCTGTCTGCACAAACAGAGTACTGTCTTCAAACTTTGACAATATTCCCTCTATATTTTTCTTTTCATTTATTTTGTGTTTTAAACTTACTTTTATTTTTGAACCTGTAAATCTTATAAAATCTTTTTCTTTCTTTAATGGTCTTTCCACTCCCGGAGAAGATATTTCAAGGAAGAATTTTTTATCAATCATTCTGTCTATATCGTCTTCCACTGCCATACTTACTTTTGCACAATCATCCAAAGATACATCCCCGTCAAGCTTTTCAATGTAAATTCTCACATACCAATATCCGCCTTCCTGCAAATATTCGATATCAACCAATTCAAGCTCCATCTCCTTGAGTACAGGAAGCACTGCATTTTCAATTTTTACAATAATCTCTTCTGTTCCTTCTTTCATACTTATACACATTCACCTCTCTTTCATTTTCCCATTCTACGAATAAAGAGTGGGTTGCCCCACTCTTCCATGAACTAGTATGATTTATCGTAATAATTATAACACATG
>UQXM01000119.1 GCA_900545035.1 uncultured Fusobacterium sp.
TCTCCAAAATACAATCCATAATCTCCGATTTCCAATTCACTCATCTGCATAAGTAAAATCCAATCTTTTGCATTTTCTTTTATATATTTTTTAACTTCATTACTGCCATATTTTATAGGAGCAGAGCCATAATAAATATTTTTTCCGGCTACTCCCTCACATTCTTCCCAATATTCCCCTTGAATAAGTTCAGGATGTCCTAAAAGTTTTGTAGTATCAGCTTTATATCCCAATTCGTCTAACTCTTTTTCAAGTTCTTTTTCTTTTCTGTCCATTTCTTCATCACTGTCATCAACATCATAACAGTCATAATAATCAATAGGATAATCGTTCATACTTTCAAAATTTATTTTAGATTCGGGAATTATACAATCTTTGTCCATATCTTTGGGAAAATCTGTTGATACAAGTTCTTCTGTATTTCCGTCATAATAGAAAACTTTTGCACTTCCTTTGTCTTGTGGAGAAAATCCCCAAGTCATAGTAAATAATTCATAGAAAAAATATAACATTCCTTTTTCAGGCAAAAGGCTTTCTTTATCATATTTATGAACTTCTTCACAATTTATCTGCATTAAAAATGAAAGCGGTCTGTTTACAACTCTTTTTTTATAATCTTCTCCTTCATAATAAAACCATTGAAAATCTTTCGGCAAATCAGGTTTTCCACCGATTTTTGAAGTTCCTTTAGGCAGTGGTTTTTTGTTTTCTTCATCGGAATAATTTATTAATACTGCATTTCTTTTTGAATTTTCAAGCATATTTTTATCTAACATAATAAAACTCCTTTCTAATCCCACCAAAAATACCATACACTGGAATTAATTAAACTTCCTGCCAATTTTCCAAGAGTTTCATAACTTTGGTCTACATCTGGGCAATATCCATACATTTCTACTGCTGTTTCCATAGCCGTTTCTTTATCAGTGATAATTTTTTCAATTTTATACTCTAATACATCGCGTGTTATTGTAATAGGTACAGCTCCAAATTTTTCATACCAATATTTTGACACTGCCATATGCTCTGATGTGCTTGGACACTCGTTCCAATTTCCCATAGGAAACCAAGCAAATATTTCCCAAGGATTTTTTACAGGAACTTTTACTATAAATAATTCTTCAGGTTTGTCTGTTCTGTAATTCAAAAATCCTATCGGAGAATTAAGTGTGTCTTCGTCATTTTCTTCAAATTCTCCGATTATTTCTTCACTGAAAGACATTTCGTCATCTTCTGCCTCTGCTTTTCTTGCATTTATTAAATCTCTTAATATATTTTCTCCTCCATCAGAAAATACAGATGAGATATATCTTTTTCTGTAATCTCTCACATCTTCTATATTAAACTCTTCATTTTCTGAAATATTGAAAGATAAACTTTCTAAAAGAGTTTCGTCAACGGTTACAATCACAGGAAAATATCCTTTCTCTTTTCCCTCTTCACTGTATTTCTCAAATTTTTCCATAATTTCTTCATATGCTGTTTTTTTAGGAAAATATTCATATTCACAATCAAAAAATTCTGCAAAATTCTTTGCTAAATCACTCATTACTGCCATATTATCACACCCTTTTATTATGAATTATATTCTTCGGCTATATCATTTGAATAAAAATTTTCCTCCACATTTCCCAAAAACTCAAGTTCTCCCCATTCATTAGAGATTTTTTTCACAGCTCCTCCATATTTACAAGAGGGTATTCCAAAGAAGCAATTATATTTTTTATCAAACTTATCTTTTCCCAAAAATTTTTTCACAGGCTCAATCAAATCTTTCCATTCTTTAAGCAAAATTTCCGGTTTATCAGTAGGCTCTTCACTATTTCCACATATTTGGAAATCTTCATCAAAAGTAACTCCAAAATCATATTCAAATCTGTTAAAGTATTCCTCAAACATCTCTTCAAAATCTTTTTTCCATTTTTTGTCTGCTGAAAATATTTTTTCCAATTCTTTATTAAAGTCTTTTTCTAAAAAATTATATTCGGGATTGTACTCTTCTTCCTCTTCATCTTCCTCAAAGATACAGTAAAATGATTGAATATATCTGTAAAAATCTTCTGTATTTTTAAAATTTCCTGCCCAAAATGCTAAAAATCCTGCTTTTCTTTCACATAATTTATCCAACATAACTATTCCTCCTCTTCATCAGAATATTCTCTTTCAATATCTATAAAAAGAATATAGAATCCACAAAGTTCTCCTTTTTCATCATATCCAAAATAGCAAGGATAATATCCGTCTCCCCAGCCTGAAGCAAAAATAGGAATATTTAAGTCAGTATCAGGAATTAAAAAATCAGCCCAATCTCCGCAATCTCTTTGATATTTAGGAAATTTTTTAAAACTTTTTTCTAACAGCTCTTCAAAAATATCATCGTAAGGATTGTCTGCTCCTTTCTCTTCTTCAAGTTTTTTCCAATATTTTATATATTCCTCTTGAGTTTTTTTATCTGCAACACAGCCCATTCCTGCGTCTACACCGAAACCGTAAAATTCATCTTTTTCGGCTTCGTCCATTTCTTTTTCTTCTCCTGTAACTGCAAGCTCATACACAGCAGGTTTATTTTTAGAAAATTCCACTTTCACACAGGCATATCTGTCCCCATAATCTTCACTGGGAACAACACAAATTTTTACAGGAAATTTTCCAACAGGAGTTTTTTGAAGATATGTTTTAGCTTCTCCAAGTTCTACCAATGGGTCGCAGGCTAAAATTTCTCCCGTAGGAAAATTTACTTCTCCGATATCCAAAGTATCTACTTCCATTTCTCCTATTTTCTTTTCGGTAAAATAGCTCTCTAAATCTATTTTACATCTAAATTTTTCTTTGTTTCTTTCATACATTTCCTGCCAATTTTTATCCATATTATTTTCCTCCTGTGAGTAATTTAAAAAATCTATTTTCATATTTATTTTATTTCCCAATTCTTTTAATTTGTTTAAATTTTTCTCAGCCACAGAGAAAATTGAATAACTGTCAGAATTAGTGTCAATATTCCCAATGAAAATATTTCTTTTGCCGAATACTTTGTTAAATTCTTTGCTCCAAATCTCTATATCATCATCTTCATCAAGGTTTAAAGTTTCAATGTTACAAATATTTTCATCTATGCCAACTTTTTTCATCACATCAGAAATCATTTGAAAATCTTCCAATTCACATTTCCAATCTAAATAACAAATATATCCGTTTTCAGCTAAAAGAAAAACCATAGCTGTAATTTTTAATTCAATTTTTTCTTTATCAGAAAGTGCTTTTATTTCATTATCGATGCAACAAAAATCAGTACTGTTTTTTAAATATTTATGAAAATCTTCAAAAATAAGTTCCAATTTTTTTATAATCTTTCTGTCATTGGCAGAGAGAATACCGGCTATTTTTAATAAAATTTCATCAACATAAGAAGTTTCATCTTTTTTTACTTTTGGTTTTATAAGCCGGCATTTCTCAAACTTATCATCTTTCATTTGGAAAATATAGATTTTATCTCCCTCATAATCATAATTTGAATAAGTGGGAAATTTTAAATTCTTGTCTTTTATCTTAAAAGGATTTTTTAACAGTTCATCTTTTGATATTTTTTTATCTGATAAAAGAAAATCTATCTCTTCATTTTCAAAAGTTAAAAAATAAAATCTGCTGCTCTGTAAATTATCTAAAACTTGTAATATTATAAAAGTATCAATATCATCTGTTACTTTTTCCCAAGAATATAAATCATCATTGGTTGTCATATATACAGGGGGATTTTCCAAAGGTAAGTCCTCTTTTTTTATACCTGCATTCCACACACCTTGATTTTCTGTCCAAAATATTAAGAAATTATCTGTTTGTTCCAAAGCTTTTTCTATCTCAGCTTTTGAAACTCCGTCATATTCTAAAGCTTCTCTTTCCCAAGTGTGAGAAAATCCTATTTCATCTAAATTTAAAATACTGCTGAAACAACTGTTTATATCTAAATCTCCACATTCGTGATAATATCTTTTTAAGACTTTTGGCAAATCATTTTTTAATCTTATTTCTGTCTTATTTATTTGTTCCCAGCCTATTTTATAATTATTTTTATTTGCAAAATTATCAGGAAAAACTTTTGACAAAATTGAATTGTCAAAAAAAGAAGTTGTATCTGTTATATTTACTCTGTTAATCTCTTTTCTGTATAATAATTTAACTATATGCTCTGCTGATAAATTATATTTTTCCATATTTTCACCTGCTTTTATCCATTTTGACAGAAAATATCTTTCTTATTAAGAGTATAATACATAGATTGGTTTCCTCAAAATTTTTTTATATTAATTTTCCAATTCTCCGTTTAGAAATTTGTTTACAACTTCTTCGCAGTTACTTATAAAATAATTCCATTCGCCGATTTTGAATATTTCTTTGTGTTCTCCGTTAGAAATATTATCAGCTTAATCTAAAAAATTTCCAATAATCTCTTCACAATTATTTATAAAATAGCTCCAATCTCCTATTTTAAAAATTTCCTCGTGTTCTGCGTCGAAAATATATATGTTTTTTTCTTTTGGATACCATAAAAAATGAAACCAATAGTTTTCCAAGTCTTTTACTAAAGAAAGATATTTTTTTCTTTTCCAAGTCATTTCAACTGTATCTTCTAATTTCCAAAATTCAATATATTTACTGTCGATATTTTCTGAAAACTCTATCTTTAAATCTCCCTTATTAAAGAACTCTACCATATCTTGCGGCAGTTTATATTTTTTTATTATACTTTTTCTAGCCTCTTCATTATGAAAATCTTCCGGCTCTAAACTTTTAATATAATTTATCATCTCTTGATTTTTATTTAAAACTGCTATTGAATATGGTCTTTCTCCAAATTTGTTTTTAATTGTTATATCAGCTCCCTTTTCTACGAGCCATTTTACTAAATTAAGAGAATTTCTCTGAACAGCTACTATTACAGGAGTTGAGTTATCAGTAAAAACCATTTCATATTCGTGATAATTTATATCAGCTCCATAGTCTAAAAACATTTGAGCCAATTTTTGATTTCTGTCATAGACAGCCTCTCTTAAACAATTATTTCCATATTTTTTAACAGTTACTCCATATTTCTCAAAAACATCTATATTTTTAAAATTTTTTCCATAGTAAATGTCAGAGTAAATTCTTTCATATTGTTTTTTAGTAAGATTTTCCAATGCTCCGTGTTTAATTAAAAGTTCACAGATTTCAGGAGAACAAAAACGCCTGCATTTGAAATATGTGTTACCCAATCATCTTTTTTTGCTTTTACATCTGCTCCTTTTTCTATAAGCCAATTTATTACTTTTTCATTATTACATTGTAAAGCTATTTCTAAAGGAGTTATTATTGCAAATTCTTCTATAAATATTTCTTTGTTTATATCCCAGCCGTTTTTTAATTCTTTTTCTAAATTTTCAATATCACTATTTAAAATAT
>UQXM01000120.1 GCA_900545035.1 uncultured Fusobacterium sp.
AATGGCTTCTTTCAATCTGCATCAAGCCTGTGAAAATTACTATAACAGTATCATCATATCTTTTACATCTTTGTTAAGTGCTTTTGCAACACTTCTGATATTATCTTCCAAAGATTTGTCAAGGTCAATTGCCCCTTTTGCTTCAGGACCGACAACAAGTTTTTCCATATACATATCAGGAGCTTTTAAAAGCGAACCTTGTTTTGCCGCAGCAAGAACTGCTATTGCATTAGGCTGTCCCTGTGCTGTCATTCTTGTTCCTTCGATTGGGTCAACTGCAATATCCACTGCATACAACTCTTTGTCCTTATATTCTTCAGCAGTTTCAGGATTATATTTTAAACCTAACTTTTCTCCAATGTAAAGCATAGGAGCTTCGTCTATTTCTCCCTCTCCGATAACTATTTCACCGTCGATTTTTATTCTGTTAAGAACATTTCTCATAGCTTCCACTGCTGCTCCGTCAGCAAGATTTTTATCTCCTCTTCCTACCCATTTTTGTGCTGCAAGTGCTGCTGCTTCAGTTACTCTGGCAAATTCCAGTGCCAATTCTCTTTCCATTTAAAATTTTCCTCCTTGATTATTCTGCTACTCTATAAATTATTTCTCCCGATTTTACCATCTGGAGTTTGTTTCTTACAATTTTTTCTCTGTTGTTGATATCTTTCAAGCTCTCTATTTCCCGATTGTAATTTTCAATCTGTTCTTTTATATTTTCTTCTGTCTGTTTCAGCTCTGCCAGTTCATTTCTTAATTTTGACACCTTAACACAGCTCCTGTAAATACTGGGAGCAAAACTTGCCAGATTTAAAATTATAAAAAGGACTGCCAAAACTCTCTTTCCGTTAATCATAAAAACCGCCTGTTAAGCCTGTTGTTCGTTTCTTGCTTTTATCTCTTTTTCTGTTTCTCTTTTCAGATGTTTTAATTTTTGAGCTATCATTTTTTTAGACATCGGAGATATTTTTTCTATGAAAAGAGTTCCTGACAAATGGTCAAATTCGTGCTGAAATGCTTTGGCAAGAAATCCTGTCATAACTTCCTCTTTTGTTTCACCTTTTTCGTCCATATATCTCACTTTTATTTCATAAGCTCTTTTTACTTTTCTGTATATTCCGGGAACACTCAAACATCCCTCATCTGTTTCGGAAACAGCTTCTGAAAAACTTAAAATTTCAGGATTGATTATTTTTCTTTCAACACCGTCTCCAATATCAATTACAAAAAATCTCTGATTTATTCCTACCTGCGGTGCTGCAAGTCCCACTCCCTCTGCATCGTGCATTGTTTCCATCATATTGTTAAGTATTTCCAAAACTTCATCTGTTATCTTTTCCACAGGAGCAGATTCTTTTTTCAGACACTCTTCTCCGTATTTTTTTATTTCATATATCATCTCGTCAATTCCTCCTCAAGTATATTATATAAGATTTACAGGGTCAATATCAACTACTATTCTGCACCCCTCATCATTAAATTCAGCCAGAATATTTTCCAGCTCTGATTTATAACAGTCTATATTTTTTTTGCTTCCTTTTATAAAAATATTTTCTCTGTATCTGTCCTTCACTTTGTATACAAGGCTTTTATTCGGACCATATACTTCCACATAATCTCTTTTTACCGCTTCAAAAAGTTTTTTTGCCGTTGCTGACAATTTATCTTCTTTTGTGGAAGAAATTCCAATATTTATTATTTTGGAAAACGGAGGGTATCCCAAAATTTTTCTTCCCTCAATTTCGGCATTGTAAAATCCCTCATAATCATTTTTCATTATTTTGTTCATAACATAGTTTTCAGGTTGATAAGTCTGAATTATAACTTTTCCCGGCTTATCCCCTCTTCCTGCTCTTCCTGCTGCCTGTGTAATCAGTTGATATGTTTTTTCTCCTGCTCTGAAATCGGGAAAACTTAAAATCATATCGGCATTTATTACTCCCACCAGTGTTACATCGGGAAAATGAAGTCCCTTTGCAATAAGCTGTGTCCCTATCATTATATCATATTCTTTGTTTAAAAACTTTCTGTAAGTTTCTTTGTAAAAATCTTTTTCTTTGGCATTTTCCGAATCCATTCTCACAACTGGTACATCAAAATATTCTTTCAGCTTATGCTCTACTTGTTCCACACCTTTTCCGCCGAAATCAAGATTTGTGCTTCCGCACTCACTGCATTTTCCGTCAAATCTTTTTTCCGTTCCGCAGTAATTACATTTTAAAGTTTTTCTGCTGTGATAATAGCTCATTTTTATAGAACAGTGGGTACATTCCTCTATATGTCCGCAGTCTTTGCACTGCACCATTGTAGAATATCCTTTTCTGTTAAGCAGGAGTATTACCTGCTCTTTTTTCAAAAGAGTTTCTCTGATATTTTTCAAAAGTTCTCTGCTGAAAAAGCTGTCCTCTTCCTCTTTCATGTCCACAATTTCAACTTCGGGAAGTTTTGCGTTATTATATCTTGCTTCCAAAGTTAAAAGTTCAAACATTCCTGTTTTTCCATAATAATAACTTTCCACAGAGGGAGTGGCAGACCCCAAAATTATCTTGCATTTTTCCAGCTGTCCTCTTTTAAGAGCAATGAATTTTGCATTGTATATGGGGCTTGTATCCTGCTTATAACTTCCCTCATGCTCTTCGTCCACAACTATATATTCCAAATCTTTCACGGGAGCAAAAATTGCAGAACGAACTCCCAGCACCACCTTTTTCTGTCCCGAATAAATTTTTATCCACTCTTCCCCTCTCTCTTTTGCAGTCAGTCTGCTGTGAAGAATAGCTACTCCATGACTGAATTCTCTCTGAAACCTTTCAACCATTTGAGGAGTAAGAGATATTTCGGGAACAAGAAAAATTGAGCCTTTTCCTTTTAAAAGAGCATCTCTTATAAGGCTTATATAAATTTCTGTCTTTCCCGACCCCGTTATTCCTTTTATAAGAAAATAATTCTTTTCTGAATTTTCTATTTTGTTTTTTATATTCTGCTGTTCGGGAGTAAGAGAAGCATTTATGGATATCTTTTCATCTGTTTTCTCTTTTATCTCTGTTTCTGCTTTTTCTTTTACTCTTTTTATAAAAATAAGTTTTCCTTCTTTTACAAGTTTTTCAATACTCTTTTTGGGAAATTTATTTTCAAGACTGGATTTTATCATCTCACTTTTTCTTGAAAAATAATCTTTTAATCTTTTCAACTCTTCTGAAAAATTTTCCAAACTTATATCATTATTTATATCATCAGCCGTAAAATTATAACATATTTTTTTATTCATGTTTACTGTTAAAATATTTTTTTCAACAGCCCATTTGATAAAATCATTTGAAAAATGTGTACGAAGCACAGGTTTTGATACCTGTTCTCTCTGCAGAAAATAATCGACAACAGGATTTTTATAATCATGCCGCCCTGTTTCTGTAAGCTTATAGACTTCTTCATATTTTATTTTCAAATCTGACGGAATAGCTGCCTTAATTATCTGGTCAAATCTGCACATATAATATTTTGATACCCACAAAAGCAGATTTATATATTCTTTTGTAAGAGATATCTCGTTTGCCAGTTTTCTTTTTATGGGAAGCACTTTAAAAGAAAATTCTGTTTCTGTTTCTTCTGCAATTATAAAAGCCCCGTGTTCTCTCCCACGAAAATTTACAGCTACTCTGTCCCCTGTTTCGTATTCATTTTCCTTATCGCAATATGTGAAAAAAGAATTTGTCCCGTCCACACATAGTTTATAATATCTCATTATTTTCCTCTGCTATTTTCTGTTTTTTAAATAAATTTTTATCTCTGCTGTTTCTTCCAAAACTTCTCCTGCGGCAGGATATTGCTTTTCAACTGTACCTATTCCCTCTGCCTTTATATTAAAGTTTTCATTTTTAAACATATTCATAACTTCTCTCAAAGACATTCCTGTAACATCAGGCATTGTTGTTATTCTTATATTTTTTTCATAATCTTTTTTGTTCTGCTTTCTCTGACTTTCAATTTGAGCAATATCATTTGATAGAATACTTTTGTTCATTGTTATTCTTTTTATAACCTCTCTGAACACAGGAGCCGCCACAAGTCCTCCATATCTTACTTCGTTGCTTACCTGAGGTTTGTAAAACATTATTATTCCCAGATATTTAGGTTTGTCTGCCGGGAAAAATCCGACAAATGATGTCAGATAATCATCTTTTATATATCCTGATTTTCCGCCGCTTATTTGTGCTGTTCCTGTTTTTCCGCCGATTCTGTATCCCTCAAGTTTTGCCTGTTTTCCTCCTCCTCTTTCAACAACATTTTCCAGCATCTCCCTCATAAGTTTTGAAGTTTTTTCATCAATAGGATGTCCTTTTACTTTAGGAAGATTTCTTCTGATTACCACTCCGTCCTCATTTTCTATTTTTTCAACAAGGTAAGGTTCATAAAGTATTCCTCCGTTTACAATGGCTGAAAATGCTGCCGCCATCTGTATCGGTGTAACAGCTATTCCCTGTCCGAAAGATATTGTATATTTTTTCAATCCGTCCCATTTTCTGCTGCTTGTTGTGTATGGTTTTACTTCATAAGGAAAATCTACACCTGTTTTGTCATAAAATCCAAAGTTTTCAAGATATTTTTCCATTGTCTTGTTGTCAAATCTGTCACTTATCATTACCATGGAAACATTACTTGATTTTTCCAATACCTGTTCCAGAGTAAGAATACCTTTTGTAGACTTGCTCGCCTCTTTTATTGTATGATTATATTTTTGTATTCTTCCGTCTTTTATATCAAAAGTACTGTTTCTGCTTATATATCCGTCTTCCAAAGCTCCTGCCACAACAATCGGTTTAAATATAGATCCCGGTTCAATCTGATTTTGAAAAATAGGATTTCTGTAACTGTTTTTCTTGTTATTAAATACTGATGTTGCCAAAATTTCTCCCGTATTGGGATTCATTATCACAGCATAAGCTTCTTCCGAATTTGTAAATTCATAATGCTTTTTCATTTCATCGTTTAATATATATTGAATATCTCTATCTATTGTCAGATATACATTTTTTCCGTTCAAATCAAGAGGAAGTTCCTCTTTTGCGGTAGGAAGCATAAGTCTTCTGTTTTTGGCAAAAATATTTTTTCTCTGAATTTTTTTTTCTTTCAAGTAACTTTCATACTGCTTTTCTATTCCCACTGTTCCTGCAGCTTCTTTTTCATCTGCTTTTCCCACAAATCCAACATTTCCTACAATTGTTCGGTAAATATCTTTTTTGTAATATCTTCTTCTACTTTCTTTTTGAATAAATATTTCATTGTTTATAAGCTTATATTTCTTTTTTATTTTAAGTATTTTCTCGTGGTCTCTTTCGCTTACCTCTTTTGAAAATACTTTATATCTTCTTCCCGCAGCTCCCTCTTTTTTTATCTCTTCCAAAATTCTTTCCACATCATCTTCCTCTGTAAGATAAT
>UQXM01000121.1 GCA_900545035.1 uncultured Fusobacterium sp.
AAGCCGAAGCAGTGGGAGAGCTTGGATTAAGAGGGGAAATAAAAAATACTTTTCTTATTTCCCCTCTTAATCCAAGCTCTCCCACTGCTGCTATTTTCTGGCTGATTGCCACATTTTTGTATACAGACAAAAGAGAGATAAGTGCTCCCAAATCTGCCGAAGGGTCTTTTATGGAAATTCCTCCGGGAATATTTATAAATACATCTTTCATTCCCAAATTCATTCCCATTCTTTTTTCTCCGATTGCCATAAGAATCTGCATTCTGTTTCTGTCAAATCCCTGAACTATTCTTTTGGGAATTCCCATTCCTCCGCTTTCTGTAAGAAGACTCTGTATTTCCAAAAGAAAAACTTTTGTTCCCTCAAGAACGGGAACTATCATACTTCCGATATTTTTTTCTTCCCTTTCGCTCAGGAAAAATTCAGAAGAGTTCTGCACCTCTTTCATTCCGTCATCTTCCATACTGTATACAGCCAGTTCATTTGTAGAACCGAATCTATTTTTTGTGCTTCTCAAAATTCTGTAAAACAGCCCCTCTTCCCCCTCAAAACTAAAAACTGCATCAACCATATGTTCAAGAAGTTTCGGACCTGCCACTTTTCCGTCTTTTGTAATATGCCCCACAATGAAAAACGAAATTCCTAATCTTTTTGCCAGTTCCACAATTTTTAAAGTTGCTTCCCTTATCTGTGTGGGAGTTCCGGCTATGGACTCACTGTTTTCGCTGTAAAGGGTCTGAATAGAGTCCACTATTACAACTTTAGGCTGTTTCATTGAAATATATTCTGAAATTTTATCAATATCTGTTTCTGCCATAAGATACAGACTGCTGCTGTGTATTCCCAGTCTTTCTCCCCTGCTTTTTATCTGAGCAGGAGATTCTTCTCCGGAAACATAAAGAACATCCCCATAGCTGCTGTATTCTTTTGCCATCTGTAAAAGAAGAGTTGATTTTCCTATCCCGGGATTTCCTGTCAGCAGCACAACCTCTCCCTGAACAAGTCCTCCTCCAAGAAGTCTGTCAAATTCAGACTGTCTGGTTTTAAATCTGAAATTTTCTTCTATCTTTATATTTGAAAAAGGTGAAACTTTTTTTTCAGTGTCAACCAAAGACAGAGAATTTTTTCTCACTTTTGCAGATGTTCCTATTGATGAGGATATCTCCTCTTTTTCTTCAAGAGTTCCCCACGCTCCGCAGTTAGTGCATTTTCCTACCCACTTGTTTGTTTTGTAGCCACATTCACTGCACACATATACCGATTTGTCTTTAGCCATTATATCACCTTTTTACTTGTTTGTTTTCCTATTCCGGTCTGTACTTCTTTCCTCTCTCTGCAACCATATCTGCTATTCTTTCATCTACATAAGCAGTTACTTTTCCGCCATATCTTGCAATCTCTCTGGCTGCTGTAGAACTTACATAAATATACTCTTTCAGAGCCGGAAGAAATATTGTATCCACTTTTCCGTCTGAAATATCCATGTTTCCGCTGGCAAAATACAACTCAAGTCCACAGTCGTCAACCGTTCTTATTCCTCTTACTATTGTATTTACATTATTTTTTTCGCAATAATTTACAAGAAGTCCTCCGTAGGCTTCTATTACTATATTATCACATTTATCCAAAACACTGCTCACCATTTGTTTTCTTTCTTCCAATGTAAACCAGTATTTTTTTTCACTGTTATTTGAAACAAGTATGATTAATTTATCAAATAATTTACTTGCTCTTTCTATAATATCCTGATGTCCCTTTGTTATCGGGTCAAAACTTCCGGAGTATACACCTACTCTCAACCTCATATCCTCCTATTTTTCAAGAAATATATCATAACCGTTTATATTGTTTATTTCCTCTGACGAAAGAGAAAGCTCCTTGCCTCTGCTTTTTAAAAACTCTTTCATAATATCGTAATATACTTCTTTTATTTTATTTATTACCCTTCCTGTTGATTTTATCGAAATTTTTCTCACATCTTTTTCCTGTGCCACTTCTTTAAAATCTTTTATTATATTTTCAATAATAGCATCAACCGATTTGACTTTTCCTTTTCCGTGGCATCTCGGACATTCTTCTTCATAGAAATAGCTCAGATTTCTTCCAACTCTTTTTCTCGTCATCTCCACAAGTCCGAGGTCGGTGAAATGTACTATATTATTTTTTGTTCTGTCTTTTTTCAGTTCCGCATCAAGCTGCTGCAGTACCAAATCTTTATCTTCCTGAAGTTTCATGTCTATAAAATCTATGATTATTATTCCGCTCAGATTTCTTAATCTCAACTGTTTAGGAATTTCTCTTGCTGCATCAAGGTTGGTGTTAAGAACTGTTTTTTCAAGATTAAGACTTCCTGTATTTTTTCCTGTATTTACATCTATACTCACAAGAGCCTCTGTTTTTTCAATTACAAGGTATCCTCCGCAGTCAAGCCATGCTACCTTATCAAGAGCTTTTTCTATCTCTCGGTTAATATTGTATTCTTCAAAAATATCTCTGTTCTCGTCAAAAAGTTTTACCTTTGCTTTAAAATTATTTTCACTGAAAGCATTAATATAATCGATTATCTCCCAGTATACCTCTTCATTATCAACTATAAGTTCGTCTATATCATTGGAAAGTATATCTCTCAAAACTGTTGTAACAACACTGTTGTCATTGTAAAGAACTTCTCCCACTTTTGCCTTTGATATTTTTTTCTCAATATCTTCCCATTTTTTTACCAAATAGCTTATTTCTCTTTCAAAATGATAAACAGATTTTCCTTGAGCCGCTGTTCTTATTATCACTCCCATTTTCGGAGGTTTTATCTCTTCAAAAATTTCCTGAAGTCTGGCTCTTTCCTCTTCATCTTTTATTTTTTTTGAAATCGCTATATGGTCACTGTTAGGCATAAGTACAAGATATTTTCCGGGAATTGTGAAATTTGTGGTAACTCTTGCTCCCTTTGTACCTCTTGGGACATTAAGAACCTGTACCACAACTTTATCCCCTACATTAAGAAGGTCTTCGATAGGCTTTCCGCTGTTTACTATTCCGTTTAAATACTTTTCTTCAAATTCTCTCAAATCATCCACAAAAAGAAAACTGTTTTTTTCAAGCCCAATATCCACAAAAGCCGATTCCATTCCCGGCAGAACATTTGCCACTCTTCCTTTATAGATATTTTTTATTATATTGGATTCGTCCTCTCTCTCCGTAAGAACTTCAACCACTCTTCCGTCTTCAATAATAGCAGCTCTCTTTTGAAAATTATTTACATTTATAATTATCTTATTCATTGCAACCCAACTCTTCCATCAATATATCTCTTCTGCTGTATATTTTATTATTGACCGAAATTTCTGATGTATCCAAAGCGTTGTCTATATCCAGCTGAAATTTTCCAAGTCTTACGCTGTTTCTCTTTTTTATCCCCACTATTTTGGAAATATTTTTTTCATTTGCTTTTATCTCAAGGAAACCTTCCCTGTCTTTTATTTTTTTCAAAAAATCAAAATAAATCTCTCCGTCCGCTATCTCTCTGAAAGCAGGATGAAAAGCTCCCTTTGCTGCAACTCCGCCGTTTCTTAAATCCTCTGACGGCTGAAGTCCCACTCTTATTATATTTATTCCGTTCAGCTCCAAAAGAGCACAGATTTTTCTGCATCTTTTCACTGCCTCATCCATGGAAAAAACTTCATATTCTCCTCTCTGATACATTTTTTCCATTTCCGTGTCTTTTATAATCAGTGTCGGATACACTCTGGCATTCTGCGGAGCTATTTTTACCACTTTTTCAGCACTTTCAAAATCACTCTCAAAGGTAGACCCCGGAAGTCCCGGCATAAGCTGTATACCCAAATCTATTCCGTAAGATTTTATCATCTCACAGGCTTTATACACTGTTTCCACAGGATAATATCTGGCACTTTTTTTCAATACCTCTTCATCTAAAGACTGAACTCCCAGCTCGATTGTGGTTACATTATATTTTTTCAGCTGTTCCATAACTTCCGTATTAATATAGTCAGGTCTTGTGGAAAGTCTTATCCCCTGTACAAGCCCCTTGTCCAAATACTCTTTCACAGTTTCCAGATATTCTTTCTGTTTTCCCAGAGATATCCCTGTAAAAGTACCTCCGAAAAATGCAACCTCTTTGTATGAATTTTCAGGAAGAAATCCCAGATATTCTTCGATAATATTTCTTACATCTTCTGCTGTAACATCGGTTTCTCTTCCGTTTATTTTTTTCTGGTTGCAGAATACACAAGCATTGGGACATCCAAAATGACTTATAAAAACAGGTATGTTATAATGTTTCTTTTCCATTTGCATTTACACCCAGTTTTTTACATAAAGCTTTTGCTGCTCCCTGCTCTGCTATTTTCTTGCTCTTTCCTGCTCCCTTTGCTTCTGCATTATCTCCAATTTTAACTAAAATTTCAAAAGTTTTTTTGTGATCAGGACCTGTTTCGCTGACAACTTCATAAACAGGAACAGTTTTATATTCTTTCTGACTGTATTCCTGTAAAATTGTCTTAAAGTCTAAAATATCCTCATCTTCTTCTATATGTTCGATGTACTGCTCAAGATGTTTCAATACAATTTTTCTTGCTGTATCAAAATCAGAATCAAGATATATTGCTCCCAAAACTGCCTCAAATACATCTCCCAGAATGGAACTTCTTTCTCTTCCCCCTGTAAGCTCTTCTCCTTTGCTCAGCAGAAGATAGTTACCCATTCCCAATTTCTTTGCAACTTTAGCTAAAACTGGTTCACTTACTGCCATAGATTTAATCTTTGCTAAATCACCTTCTGAATAATTTTGAAAATGCTTGTATAAGTATTCTGCAACAATGAGATCCAGAACTGCATCTCCCAGCAGTTCCAGTCTTTCATTGTTTATCTTTCTGTATTTTTTGTTTTCATTACCAAAAGATCTATGGACAAGTGAAGTTTTCAACAAATCTGTGTTTTTAAAAAAATATCCTATTTCTTTTTCTAAAGATTCTAATTTCACTTCTACTCTTATCCCCTTTATATTTATTTATATTTTCTCATTGCTATTACTGCGTTATGTCCTCCAAATCCTAAAGAACTTGAAAGTCCTACTCTGATTTCTTTTTTCTCTGCTTTGTTCGGTGTGTAGTTAAGATCACATTCAGGATCAGGATTTTCATAGTTTGCAGTAGGAGGTATTATTCCCTCTGCTATACTCTTAGCAAGAATAACTCCCTCTATTCCTCCGGCTCCTCCAAGAACATGTCCTGTTGCTCCTTTAGTTGAAGAGATATTCAGCTTGTAAGCATATTCTCCGAACACTTCTTTAACTGCTGCTGTTTCATTTTTATCGTTAAGTCCTGTTGAAGTTCCGTGAGCGTTTATATAGTCAACTTCTGAAAGTTCCACTCCTGCCTCTTCCACAG
>UQXM01000122.1 GCA_900545035.1 uncultured Fusobacterium sp.
ACTGTTCCTATAACCACAAGAAAAATTGATACAAGAATTGCAACTTTTGAAGTCAAATCAAACCTTTTTACTTTTTTTCTTGTAGCAAGAAGAATGGAATCAATTACTGTAAATCCTATTCCCCCTATTATTATAAGATAGGCTGTTGTCATTATTATGGTAAAGCTTCCCACATATCCTTCAAGCCCGTTTGTAAACAAGCTGAAACCTGCATTACAAAAAGCTGAAATACTGTGAAATATTCCAAAATACACAGCTTTTCCTATACTCATATCCTGAGAAAATCTTGCTGCCAGAAAAAAAGCTCCTATTCCTTCTATTACAACTATCGTTATAATTACTTTTTTTAAAAATCCAAGTATTCCGCCGTTACTTTCGGCATTTCTCTCTTCTTTCAAAAGCTCTCTTTCTTCATAGGTAATTTTTTTTCCAATCAGCAGAAAAATAAAAGAGGAAAATGTCATTACTCCAAGTCCTCCCAGCTGAATAAAAATAAGAACTATTATTTGTCCCGCTGTTGTCAGTTCTTTGCTTATATCTATTACTGTCAATCCTGTTACACATACAGCTGATGTTATTGTAAAGAGTGCTGTAAGAAAACCTATGCTCTCTCCGTCTGTTGACGCAATGGGAAGCATAAGAAGAAGCGTTCCCAAAAAAATAGTTCCCATAAATCCCACAATCAATTTTCTTGAAAGAGAAAGTTTTTTAAAAAAACTAATTTTCATTTCTATCCTCCGGATATTTTTTTCCCTGCCTTATATTGTACTTTATTTTATCTCTCCTTTCAAGTGAAGAATAAAATAAAAATCCCATAACCTCATTTAGAAGTTACGGGATTTAAGTTTTAAACTATTTTCTGATTCCTAATTTAGCTATTAAAGCTCTGTATCCTTCGATATCTCTTCCAGCTAAGTAGTTAAGTAATCTTTTTCTTTTTCCTACTTTTTTAAGTAATCCTAATCTTGAGTGGAAGTCTTTTTTATGAACTTTTAAGTGTTCTGTCAAGTGGTTGATTTCCTCTGTTAAGATTGCGATTTGTACTTCTGTTGATCCTGTGTCTTTTTCGTTTTTACCGAATTCAACGATTAATTGTTGTTTAGTTTTCATTAGCCTTTCCTCCTGATTTTATTATTTAGTCCAAGTAACAGGCGGCTACTCCTGTAACCTAGATTAAATTTCCTTGTTCAGTATAACATAAAATAAATTTCCTGTAAAGTTTTTTATTTTTCTGTTTCAATATTTTTGTTTTCTTCTATATTTTCCTCTTTGACTTCTGCTTTTTCAGCTTCTTTATCAAGAACTAACGGCGGAAGTTCTTTCCCTTCCATAAGCATCTCAAATTCTTCCTGCATTATTGTTTCTCTTTCACAAAGAGCATGAGCCAGTCTGTCAAGCTTATCTCTGTTGTCTTTCAGTGCCTGAATAGTTTCAGCATAAGCAGTTTTTACAAGTTTTATAATCTCTTCATCAACTTCTTTTCCTGTTGCATCACTGTAATATTTGCTCTGGAACATATCTCCCTCGTTTGTACCGTCAAGAAGAATTGGTCCAAATTTTTCATTCATTCCATATCTTGTTACTATATTATGAGCAATGGCTGTTGCATGCTGAATGTCGCTGCTTGCTCCTGTATTAAGTTCTCCTGAAACAAGCTCATCGGCAGCTCTTCCTCCGTAAGCCATTTTCATTCTGTTTACAAACCATTCTTTAGAATAGTAATATCTGTCTTCGTTAGGCAGAGACATTGTATATCCTCCCGCCATTCCTCTCGGAATAATTGTAACTTTATGAACAGGGTCAGTATCATTCAGATACAGATAGTTGATAACTGCGTGTCCTGCTTCATGGTATGCTGTTTTTAACTTTTCTGCCTCTGTAACAACTTTTGATTTTTTTTCAGGTCCCATTTCCACTTTTTCAGAAGCTTCTTCAAGGTCTGCCATTGTTATTTCTGTTCTTCCTGCTCTTGCTGCAAGAATTGCTGCTTCATTAAGAATATTCGCAAGATCTGCTCCCACAAGTCCCACTGTCTTTCTTGCTACTGTTTCAAAATTTACATCAGGAGCAAATTTCTTTCCTCTTGCATGAACTTCAAGTATTTCTTTTCTTCCTTTTATATCAGGTCTGTCAACAAATACCTGTCTGTCAAATCTTCCCGGTCTTCTTAAAGCTCTGTCAAGAACATCAGGTCTATTTGTTGCTGCTATAACTATTATTGTTTCTTCATTTCCAAATCCGTCCATTTCTACGAGAAGCTGGTTAAGAGTCTGTTCTCTCTCGTCATTTCCTCCGCCTTGTCCTGAACCTCTTTTTCTTCCCACAGCATCAATCTCATCTATAAATACAATACATGGTGCATTTTTTCTTGCTCTTGCAAATAAATCTCTTACTCTTGAAGCTCCCACTCCCACAAACATTTCCACAAATTCAGAACCTGACATACTGAAGAAAGGAACTTTTGCTTCTCCGGCAACGGCTTTTGCAAGAAGTGTTTTTCCTGTTCCGGGGCTTCCAAGAAGAAGCACTCCTTTAGGAATTTTTGCTCCAAGCTTTCTGAATTTTTCAGGCTCTCTTAAAAATTCAACTACTTCCTGAAGTTCTTGTTTTGCTTCATCTATTCCTGCAACATCTTTAAATGTTGTATTTGAAATTTCCTCTCCGTTTTCTTTGGCTTTGGATTTCCCCATATTAAATATTTGAGGACCTCCGCCTCCGCCCTTGTTCATTCTGTTAAGCATAAAGAACCATATACCTATCAGCAGAAGCATAGGGAACCATGAAACAAGTATGCTTACAATAAATGGAAGTTCCTGCGGCGGAACTGATTTTATAGATACTCCGCTTTCTTCAAATATTTTTACAAGATTGACATCACTTCCAAGTCTGTCTGTAATCATTCTTGTTTTAAAAAATTTAGCTTCTTCTCCCTCACCTGCATATCCGTATACATATCCTTCTTTTTCTTCCACATTGTTTATCTGCTTGTTCTCAGACATTTTTATAAATTCAGTGTAAGATACTTCTTTGGCAGGAGTTTTCTCCATATCAGAAAGCATTGTAGGAAGTGAAAGCAGAAGAGTGATAACAAATACCAACATTACAAATCCTTTAAAACTGAATTTTCCTCTTCTTTCTTTTTTAAACTGCATTTTCATTCCGGAAGAAAGTTTTGATTTCAGTTCTTCTCTTTTTTGTTCAGCTGTTTTTCTTTTTTCTTCCTCATCTGACTTATCTTGATTATTTTCTTCCGGTTTTTTTTCAGGAATTTTTTCTTCTTTTTTCTCTGTATCTTTTTGAGACTGTTCTTTGTTTTCAGCTTCTTGAGTTTCTTTTATCTCTTCCCTCTCCTTGCTTGTATCAAGATTTGTGTCTTTTTCATTTAAATTTTCGTTATTATTTTTTTCCATATTATTAGGCACTCTATTTCCTCCTTAATCTTAGTACTATATTTTCGCTCTCGTTTTCAGAAATAAATTTTTGACTTTTTTTGACACCTGCTGCCCAAATTATTTCATTATCAAGTAAAATTACAGGAATTTTCTCCCTTTCACTTTTGGGAACTTTTGAATTTATCATTATCTCTTTAAGTTTTTTATAACTGTTCATTCCAACAGGAACAATCATATCTCCTGAAACTCTTCCTCTTATTAAGAGTTCATCTCCCTCTTTGAGATTTGTTGTAAACTCACTGCTGTCATTATCCCTTTTTTTCTTTTCTCTGAAAGCACTTATAATATAGCTGCCAAATTCGGTTTCTCCCGGCACAGTCATTTTTATTTCTTTGACTTCTTTTTCAGCACTTTTGCCATTTTCCACAAATATTTTATCATACTCTTTTATCAGAGTACAGCTTTTATCCAATTTTATTTTTTTACTTCCTCCTGTATTAAGAATATTTATGATATTCTTAATCTTTCTTCTTGAAGCAGATACACCATTGATATTCAAGTAATGGTTTATAATTTTTCCTTTTATATAATTGCTCTTTTCGTCTGCAAGCTTGGAAACAGAAATAATGTTTCCGCAAATATATCTTGAATAATCCATTTCAAGAATTTCATTCACTTCTCTTATTTCATTTAAAAGACTGTTTATTTTTTCTTTAAATTTTGGATTGTATCTTTCTTCTATAAAAGGTATCAAATCAAGTCTTATACTGTTTCTCGTATAGTCATTTTCTAAATTTGTGGAGTCTACCACATAAGAAATTTTATTTGTATCAAGATATTCCATTATTTCATTTTTATAAATTTCATTGACAGGTCTTATATATTTGTCCCGCCTGTCATTTATCCCTTCAAGTCCCTCAAGAGATGAACCTCTTATCAGTCTGAAAAGAAAAGTTTCTATCTGGTCATCAAGATTATGGGCAAGAGCAATTTTATTTCCTTTTATCTCTTCCAAAACTTCATCAAAAAAAGAATATCTTATCTCTCTTCCCGCTTCTTCCAGAGTAATTTTTTCTTCTTTTGCCATAAGCTTCATACTTTTTCTTTTTACAAAAACTTGTATTCCGTATTTTTCTCCCAAAGCTCTTACAAAATTTTCATCTCTGTCCGCTTCTTCTCCCCGATATAAATGATTTATATGAGCGAGAGCAAGGGTAAGATTATATTCCTCTTTTATTTTTAGAAAAACTTCCAAAAGAAAAACAGAATCAGGTCCTCCCGAACATCCAATAACAATTCTGTCATTTTTTTCTACAAGCTTTTTTTCTCTGATTTTTTTTAATGCCTTTTCCAATATATTCATTATTATGCTCCTGTTATTATATCACAGAAAATTTTGTTTCATCCTTTTGATAATCAAAAAGAATATCTACAGCTTCCTCTCTGCTGTCTGTAAAATTATATGAAAACCTTTCTATTTCTGTATGTTTATATGCTTCTCTTAATGTTCTGAATGCCATTTTCTCCAAAGCATTTTTATATTTTTCCTTATCTTTTATACTTTTTATCCATTCAGGATAAAATCCGGGTTTTCCCAAAAGCAGATAATCAAACTTCAGATATTCTGTAAACATTTCTATTTTATCAAATTTTTTCATTTTATAAAACTCCATAAAATAATTAAATATTGCTGTTTCTTTGTTGCCGATATCAAAATATCCTTTTGATTTGTAATAATCTCCCATATCTTCAAAAAACTTAAAAGCACTTTTGTAGAAATTGTCTATTACAAATTTCACTGAATTAATAAATTTATTTGAATTATAGTATAAATCCACAACCTCTTCAATATCTTTTAATCTGCATATCTGTTTATATGAAATAAAATCATTTGAAAGGACTTCATAC
>UQXM01000123.1 GCA_900545035.1 uncultured Fusobacterium sp.
TTGTAAGAGCTGCAATATTTACTCCTGTAAGAGCTTCCATTTCTATTCCTGTTTCATTTATTACAGCTCTTGCCTGTTCCAGTTTATTCATTTTGAATCTCCTTATCTTTTTTCAAGAAGCTCTTTCACAACTTCTTCATAGGCTCTCAGCTCAAGATATGATTTTCCTCTAAGAAGTTTTTCAGCCTGAGTTCTGAAACAATTAAAAAGATTACTGTAAGCTCTGTCCAAATTTTCTTCGTTTGCTGTTTCAATATTTTTAAACTCATCTTCTTTTATTACTCTGTCAGCCAGAATAATTTCCCCGTTTTTTATTTCAATTACTTCTGCTGTAATATATCCTGTATAATTATCTTCTTCATAATTATGAATTATAATTCTTGTTCCTGCACTAAGTTCATTGATATTAATCATTTATTCTTCTCCTTTAAATTTTACTGATATTTTTTAAAATTCGTCCCAGCCGTCAACAGATGAACTCATATTATAACTTGTAACAGTTCCTTCAAAAAAGTTTGCTTTAACATTTCCTTCCCCTTCTGTGTCGGCAAATTTTTCCAAATGTTTATAAGGATTTTTTTCAAATCCTTCGTATAAAGGTTTCAGTCCTATTGCTTTCAGTCTTTCGTTTGCCAGATATTTAGTATACTTTTCAGTTGTTTCCTCTGTAATTCCCAAAATTTGATTTCCGATTATATGGTTTGTCCAAGCTGTTTCCTGCTCAACTGCTTTTTCAAACATCTCATAAATCAGTTTTTCATCAAAAAAATTGGGATTTTCATTTTGTATTTCTTTAAACATCTGCTGAAACAATACAACATGAGAAAGTTCATCTCTGTTTATAAGCCTTATAACATCAGATGTTCCCATCATTCTGTTTCTGCTTGCCAGAAGATAAAAGAAATTAAATCCGTTATAAAAATAAAGAGCTTCCAAAAGATAATCTGCAATGATAACTTTTGCAAAATTTTCGTCATTGGGATTATCTATAAATTTTTGATATATTTCTGCAATATATCTGTTTCTTTCATATAATATTTTATTTTCTCTCCATTTGTCGTAGATTGAATTTCTTATCTCTTTCGGAAGAATTGATTCTATAATATACTGGTATGACTGTGAGTGTACTGCTTCCTGAAATGTCTGCACCGACAACACAAGATTTACTTCCGGAGCTGTTATAAAATCAGATACATTGGGAACATTATTTGTTTGAATGCTGTCAAGAAAAATAAGAAATGATAAAATTCCGTCATATGCTTCTTTTTCATAATCAGTAAGATTTTGGTAATCATTTTTGTCTTGTGTCAAATCTATTTTTTCAGGAATCCAAAAGTTTCCCATCATAGTTCTGTAAAGATGATTTGCCCATTGATATTTTACATTGTTAAGATTAAAAATATTTGTACTGTTTCCTTTTATAATGCTTCTCTTTGAAAGACTGTCATCTCCCAGAGGGTTAAAAAGTTTTTTTCTATCCACTACAGCTTTCACACTCCTCTTTATCTTTGGCTATGTTTGTATTCTTTTGAATTGTCCTGATATAATAAACAGATTTGCAGCCCTCTTTCCATGCTGTCATAAATGTATCGTAAATATCTTTTGCTTTTATATTTTTATTCAAATCAAAAATAAGCTCCATAGAAACTCCCTGTGTTATCCATTTTCCTATTCTGCTCATAATTTTTACATAAGTTTGAGGGTTTACATTTTTAAATTCCGGATAAAACCATGCTCTGTCTTTCAGATGTTTCACAACTCTCGGCACAGCCCCTTTTTGATTTTTTTCAATATAAAATCTTGAGAATGTGGGATTTACAGAAGCCGTTGCTCCCATTAAAAGAGATGTTGAAGTATTTGGTGCAACTGCTGTAAGCTCTCCGTTACGAAGCCCGTATGTTTTTACAAGCTCAAAAACTTCTTCCCATTTTTCACTGAATTTAGAATTTTTAATATACCATTCTCTGTCTTTTTTAAAAAACAGTCCTCTGTCCCAGTCAGACCCTTTAAAAAGAGGATAAGCTCCTCTTTCGGAAGCCAGAACAGCAGAAGATTTTATACTGTACAGTGCAATCTCTTCAAAAAGTTCATCTATTTCATTCAAACTTTCTTCATAAATCATATATTCTCTTGCAAGATAATCAGCAAGTCCCATTGCTCCTACACCGATTGTTCTGTATGAAAAATTGTGTTTGTCTGATTCTTTTATAGGTGTTTTTGTTAAATCTATTGTATTGTCAAGTATTCTCACTGCTGTATCAACAATATTTTCCAATTCATCTCTTGTAAGTTCAGCAAGGTTAAGTGAAACAAGGTTGCAGGTATGTATTTCTCCCAGTTCAACCTCTCTTATCCCTCTTCCCTCAGAACCTTTTTCTGAAAAATTTTTGCTGGGAGAGAAATTAGAAAAACTTTCCATACACAGATTCCCGTTTCCTATCATTCCTCTGTGGCTGTTGTGATTCATAAGGTTTGCTCTGTCTTTGAAAAAGATATAAGGCATTCCTGTTTCAATTTGTACTTTCATAATTTCTTTGAATAATTCTCTTGCCTGTACAACTTTTTTCAGAGTAAGAGAATCATCTGCTTCTATTTTTTTATAGATATTTTCAAATTCTTCTCCGTAAAGTTCACAAAGCTCAATATTATATTTCTGTCTTATTTCATAAGGGTCAACCAGTGTCCAAGGAAGATTTTCCTCTGCTCTTTTCATAAACAAATCCGAAAGAACAACCTGTGGGTATATATCATAGGCTTTTCCTCTTTGATCACCGTTTTCTGTTTGAAGTTCAAGGAAGCTTTGGATATCCAAATGCCATGAATCAAGAGCAACCGTTACAGCTCCTGCTCTTCTTCCCTGCTGATTTACAGCAACAGCTGTGTCATTGACAATTTTTATCCACGGAACAACTCCTCCGCTGGCATTGTAATATCCGTTTACCATAGAATTTTTGGCTCTTATTCTTGAAACATTCAGCCCCACTCCTCCGCCGTTTTTACTTATTTTTGCAATGGTATCTATATTATAAAAAATAGATTCTATATTATCGTCCATTGCACTGATGAAACAAGAGGAAAGATTTCCTTTCGGTATTCTCAGATTTGCCAAAATGGGTGTTGCCAGAGATATTTTTTTTAAAGAAAGAGCTTCATAAAACTTCTGTGCAACCGAAACTTTGTTTTTTTCATTTACAGCCAGAAGCATTGCAATGCACATAAACACCTCTTGAGGAAGCTCATATATATTTCCCTCATATTTTATAAGGTATCTGTTTACAAACATATTTGCCCCTGCATAGTCATAAAGCATATCTCTTTCAGGGTCTATAACATTTCCCAGTTTTCTGATTTCTTCTTCCGAATATTTCAAAAGTCTGTTGTCATAAATATTTTTTTCTGTAAGAGTTTTTACAGTTTTGTAAAAATCTCCATATGAAAATCCTCTTTTATGAAAAACTTCTCTTTCTGTTTCCATCATCAAAAGTCTTCCTGCTGCATATGTCCAGTCGCTTTCTTCAAAACTTGTCATGGATACAGCTTGATTAATAAGAGATTCCTGAATTTTTTTTGTTGTTATATTTTCCTGATAGATTGAATCAATGCAGCTTTCAAGCTGTATCATATTTACTTCCAAATCTTTACAGGCTCTTACAAGTTTTTCTCTGATTTTAGTTATATCTAATTTTTCTCGTATTCCCGCTCTGTTTATAACTTCTCTCATTGTCCCGTCCTTATATAATTTCTAAAAAACTTTCCATAGTATAAAATTTTTCATCTTTTTCAATTACAGGAGCACTCATTATTCTTGCTTTGCTCGCCACAGTCATAAGAGTTTTTAAATCTTGCGTATATTCATAAGCAATTCCTTTCTCCTCTAAAGTTCTTTTTAATGCTTCACATTTTCCACAGTTTTCTTTTCCAAATACTTTTATCATAAAATATCCTCCCGAACACAATATCTTGTGATTTGTTTAAAATTTATTTACTACATATGGATATATTATTGCATATATTCCAATTTTTTTCAAGAAAATTATCTATAAAAAAAGTATTTTATTAAAATTTATTATATGAAGCCTTTATAAACTCTGCACCTATTTTATAGTTATCCTCACCATATATTATTTTCCATTCATCTAAAAAAACTCCCTCATGTTCTGAATTTTTTCCTGATTCCCTATATCTATCATAGTATTCCATTGCTATTGGAGCTGTCTTACGCAATTCTTCTAAATTTCTATATTCTGGTATTACATTTTTTTTATCATCCATTTGATAAAAAGATACATTTTCTTCTGTTAAGGCAAGATTTCCTTTTAATCTTTTATATTCTTTATCTAAGAGAGAATATATTGTATGATTTGTGTAGTTTTCAACACTATCATCTATATCTTTTTTTCCACTTTTATTTACTAAATCTGCGAACTCCATTTTTAAATTTGACAAATTACAAATAGCTAATAGTTCTTTATCACTTATATTATTTTCCATATTTACCAAGCCTCCCATTCAAACTTAACATCTTGAATATTATCATAATTTTTAATTTCTTCATAAAGTTCTGGATTGCCACTCTCATTCCAACCTTTTGAAATAATTAGTTTAGGTGAATATAATCTTAAATATAATAAGCTTGAATTTTTAGCCATAGCACTAGAACCTCTTTCTAAAACATCACTTTTTATATATGAATTTAAAACCTCTGAGTAATCAGTTTCTTTGTTAAAATAATCATTTAATTCACTCATAATTATTCTTCTTTCTTTCCTTTTTTCTATATCAGCTCTTGTTTTAGGATTTTTAGCAAGTTTATTTTGTGTTTGCAATAAATTTTCTCTAAATTCTTTTGTTAAAATTCTTTCATCAACAATCATAACATCAAGTTCTACAGATTCAAAAGTTCCTGTCTGTTTCATAAATTGCACAAATTCGTAAATCTGTTTCCTATACCATTCTCTATCTTCATCATTTTCTACTCTACCAAAAATATATATTCCTCCTGATATAGTTTTTTCCTCTCTTGAATATTCTATTTGGAAATCTATATATTTATATGTTCCTCGAACATTAAGTATTGGAAGTACATTTTCTCCAAAAAATTCTTTTAACTTTGAAAGATAAAATTCATTTGCTGATTGCGCTTTTCTGGGAGAGAACCTCCGGAGTTTGATTCTCTGTTTCCCCTGTT
>UQXM01000124.1 GCA_900545035.1 uncultured Fusobacterium sp.
TGTCATCGCCTCTATTTTATTTCCTTTTTCAAAATTAGTTTTTAATGATTTGAGAGCTGTCCTTCTTAGAGGGAATATTATTATTCTTCCAATTATAATAGATCTTCCTCTTAAATTTTTTATAAATTCTTTTCTTTTCTTGGGAACATGGATTTTTACACCTCTTGGATTTTTGTATTTATATATTCTTGATAAAAGAACAAAAAATATTGAAAAACAAAATAGTGATTTTTAAAAAAGGTTGCTGTAATACTACAGCAACTCTTTTTATTTTATTATTTTTTTTATTTTTTCAATAACTTCATTGTCAAATCTTACACTTTCACTAAAAAAAGTATAATTATTGTAATTCAAAGATATTTCCATATCTCTGTATCCTCTTTCCACAATATCAGTTATTCTCATCTGGTTTGTTTTTCTTTCTGTAACAGAACTGAACCATATTCCCAGCCATTTACAAATTTTTGAAACTTCTGTTTCATCAAAAGAAAATTCTACATATGTTTCTATAGTTTTCTTTTTATCAATATTTTCAATTTCTGCCCCAAAGTTTTCATCTGCGTGAATTATATGCAGGTTCGTCAGTAATAATCCTTTTTCTGTTGTCATATTGCTCCTCTCCCTTTTCATTCATGTATGTAAAACTATTCCATTGTAACCTGATATTTTTTAATTTCCTCTTCTGTTTTTTCTTTATCTATTATGTTCACAACCACAGGAGTTTCATTAAAAAATATTTCAATAGGCTGTTCTCCTTTAAATTTACAATATCTTGAGAAAAGATTTTTTGCAAACTCTGTCTGCTCCTCTGAAAGTTCTCCATATCCTAAAATATACGGTCCTCCCACACCTTTTCCTCTTATAAACATGCTAAACATCTCTTCATCATTTTTATATTTTACAATCTCATCATTATCTTCTTTTGTTCTTCCCACAAAAAGATATTTTCCGGCTTCAAATCTGAAAAATCTTCCTTTTTTAAGCAGATGAAATATTTTTGAATTTTTTTCTTCCAAAAGTCCGTCTTCTTCTATAAGTTTCAATCTTTTGGAATATCCCGGATCTGTCAGCAGACATCCTCCTGCAGGTGTTGGATAATCTATAATTCCCATTTGCTCTGCTGTTTCTATCTGTCTTTTTCTGCTTCTTCCCTGAATATCCAAAAGCTGTTCTCTGTCAATCAATCCTTCAAGTTCAGGTTTGCTCGGAGGAAGAAGTTTTGCTGAAAGAGGTCTTACAATCAAATCCTCCAGTTTTGATAATCCTTTCACTTTCTCAAGAGCCTGATAATTCTGTGACATTGGTCTTTGTCCCAAAACTTCTCCTGAAATAAGAAAATCTGCATCATATTTTTCCAAAAGCTCCCCTGCAAATTTAAACATAAGTGCATGGCAGTCAATACACGGATTCATATTTTTCCCTCTTCCATACACAGGATTTTTCATCATCTCAATATGTTTTTGACTGAAATCCACATACTCAAGCTTTACTCCAAGCTGTTTTGCCATAGCCTCAGCCTTTTCATTTTTCCCTCCGAAAAAATGTGATACAAAATTAAGAGCTATCACTTCCACTCCCTGATTTGTAATTAATTTTATTGCCAAAGCACTGTCCAGTCCCCCTGAAAACAGTGCCAATGCTCTCACTTGTTTCTTCACTGACTTAAACTCCTCTTACATTAAATTATATTTTTAAAAATGATTTTTCTTTTCTGTCGTTTTCTCCGTCAAAAAATACATTTATATCTTTTGGTACAGATACATAAACACTTCTGCTTATTTCAATAAGTTTAGCTTCCTTTATGCTCATTGCTCCGCTTAAAAAGTCTATTATTCTCTGAGCTGTTTCATTATCCAAATGTTCCAGATTAAGTGTTACAGTTTTATTGTCTTTTATATAACTTGCAATTTTTTTACAATCTTCAAATCTTTTTGGGTCAATAATAACACTTTGATATCCTGATGTATCAACAGCTTTTTCTTTCTCTTTTATTTTCTTTTCCTGTTTAGCAGCTTTTTTTGTAAAAAGACTCGGTCCTGCTTCAAGAGGTTTTGCTGTTTCTTCTTCATCTTCCCTCTGAACATTTATATCTATTATTCCGTTATCCTCTGCTGCTTCTTCACCCTCACTCATTCCCAAAATTTCTTTCAGGCTTCTGAATTTTCCCTTTAATCCATCGTCTTTTTTGTTCATACTTCCTCCTTGTATAGTCTGCTTCCTATTCTTATAATAGTTGCTCCTTCTTCAAGAGCTATTGTATAATCATCACTCATCCCCATTGAAAGTTCTGTAAGTTTTCCATTAAAATGAGTTCTGTTAAGTTCATCTTTTATTTCTCTTAATTTTCTGAAACTTGCTCTGATTTTATCTTCATCATCCACATTGGCAGCCATTGTCATAAGCCCTTTTATATTTATATTTTTAAGTTTCATCAGCTCAGGAAGTTCTCTGTAAAAATCTTCCAGTTTATATCCTTCTTTGCTGTCCTCTCCCGAAAGATTTATTTCAAGCAGAATATCCAAAACTCTTCCGGCTTTTTCTGCTCTCTTATCTATCTCCTCTGCCAAAGAAAGTTTATTTACAGAATGAATTATTGAAATATAATCTATAATATATTTTACCTTATTTTTTTGCAGATTGCCTATAAAATTCCAATGAATTTTATCTTTTACATCACTCATCAAATCTCTTTTAGCTTCCAATACCTGTACTCTGTTTTCTCCAAAATCCAAAATTCCAAGTTCCATAAGTTCTTTCAAATCTTCTTTTGTTACATAATCATATTTTGTAACTGCTACAAGTTTTACCTTATCAGGATTTTCTGAATATTTTTGTATGTTTTCCAAAATCTCCTTTACATTTTTTGCAACTCTTCCCATATAACTCACCTGTTTTTACACAAATCTTTCAAAAACATCGTTTGCTAAAAATATTCCTTTTCTTGTAAGAACATATCTTTCCGATTTATCATTTTCATTAAATTTCTTTTCAATAAATCCTTTTTCTTCAAGATTTTTGTATATTTCCCAATATTTTTTTCCTGCCGATATTTTTATCCCCTCTTCCAAAAGACGAAGTCCTAAAATATGTCTGTATTCCTCCTCCATATTCTCATCCACTTTTTCTTCTTCAAGAACAGGTTTTTCTTCTAACAATATACTATCATAATAATCTATAAATTTCATCTTGTTTTTATATCTTATTCCCTCAAGATATCCTGAAGCTCCCAGTCCTATTCCTACATACTCTTTGTTTCTCCAGTATTTAGAATTGTGCTGTGCTTCTTTTCCCTCTTTTGCAAAATTTGATATTTCATAATGATGATATCCCATTTTTTTTGAATAATCAATTATATATTCATACATCTGTGCTTCCAAATCATTGTCCGTTTCCTTGTATTCTCCTGATTCCAGTTTTTCATAAAATTTTGTGTCAGGCTCCCAAATAAGAGAATAGATTGAAAAATGCTCAGGATTTAATTCAATCATTTTATGCAAATCCTCTTTCACATCTTCCAGAGTCTGTTCAGGCAGGGAAAACATCAAATCAAGACTTATATTTTCAAACCCTGCTTTCCTTGCATCATAATAAGCTTCTGTCCCTTCCTGTGAATTATGAAGCCGTCCCAATTTTTTTAAAAATTTTTCATTAAAACTTTGTATTCCCATACTTATTCTGTTTATTCCCGCTTCTCTGAAATTTTTCAATTTTTCAAAATTCACAGTTTTGGGATTGGCTTCAAGAGTTATCTCTGCATTTTCTGCTATATCAAACTCTGCAAGTATTCTTTTTACATCTTCCGCTTCAAGAAGAGAGGGAGTTCCTCCTCCGAAATATACTGTATCATATTTATATTTTGGATACAGCCTTATCTCTTTTATAAGAAAATCCACATATTTTTTTCTTTCCTCTTTCGTACTCTGAAAAGAAAGAAAATCACAATAATCACATTTTTTCACACAAAAAGGAATATGTATATATACAGCGTCTGCCATTATTCTCCTTTCAAAAAAAGAGGGGTTTTCCCCTCTTTTTTATTATTTTCATTTCCCTATATTAATTCATCAACAAATTTAACAAAATTATCTCCAAATTCTTTCAGAGAAGTTTCTGCCTTTGCTTTTGAGTTTTCTTTTACATATAAATAATATTTTATTTTTGGCTCTGTTCCCGAAGGTCTTACAGTTACTCTTACATCCCCCTCCAGAATAAATTGTAATACATCAGATTTTGGAAGCTCGATTGTTTTTCTGTTACATTTTTCATAATCAATTTCAATTTGTTTTTTGAAATCTTTAACAAGAAGAACTTTTTTACCTAAAATCTCTTTTATCTCTTTCTCTCTTAAAACTTCCATTATTTTTGCAATCTGTTTTGCTCCGTCCATTCCTGTTTTTGTAACAGCGATTGTTGATTCTCCATACCATCCATGCTTATCATATATCTTATCAAGTTCGGCAGGAATAGAAGTTCCTATGCTGTCATAATAAGCAGCTATTTCTGCAAGAAGAAGGGAAGCAACAACAGCATCTTTATCTCTTACATGCATACCTTTCAGATATCCTATTGATTCTTCAAAACCAAACAGGAATGTTCCGTCAAGTTCTTTATTTTTAAACTGCTCAATTTTTTCTCCGATATATTTAAATCCTGTCAGAGTTCTCCAAACTTTTACTCCGTAATCTTTTCCTATGCTTTCAAGAATTGGAGTGGAAACTATTGTAGACACAACTGCTCCGTTTTTAGGAAGTTCTTTTGTCATTTTCAAAATATAATCCATTAAAATCATACCAATTTGATTTCCGTTTGGATATATCCATTCTCCGTTTTCTTTTTTCAGTGCAAGTCCTGTTCTGTCAGCATCAGGGTCGTTTGCTATACATACTTTTGCACCTATTTCGTCAGCAAGTTTTGTAGAAAGAGCGAACACTTTATGGTCTTCCGGATTTGCATAAGGACAAGTAGGGAACATTCCATCAGGTTCTTCCTGCTCTTTTACAGTGTAAACACTTTCAAATCCCATTTCTTTCAAAATTCTTTGGACAGGTCTTCTTCCTGTTCCGTGAAGAGGAGAATAAACTATTTTGAAATCTTTTTTACCGGGAATATCTGTAATGATAGCTTCTTTTTTAACTTCTTCGATAAATCTATCATCAACTTCTTCCC
>UQXM01000125.1 GCA_900545035.1 uncultured Fusobacterium sp.
CCGATCTCCTCTTACTCTTGAAACTCTTTCAAGAAATAAAGTTGTTACAGATATGTGGGACACAAACAGAGGATATGATGTGGAACATATTTCTTTTGCCCAGTGGGCAGATGTTGTCCTTATAGCTCCTGCCACATATAATATTGTAGGAAAAACAGCAAACGGAATTGCAGATGATATGTTAAGCACTGTTATTTCTGCCTGTACAAAGCCGAAATTTTTTGCTCTTGCAATGAATGTAAATATGTATGAAAATCCAATTTTACATGAAAATATAGAGAAATTAAAAAAATACGGCTGCCGTTTTATCGAAGCCGATGAAGGATTTTTGGCTTGTAATGCAAATGCAAAAGGGCGTCTTAAAAATGAAGATGAAATAGTTAAAATTCTTGAAGATTTTTTTGCCGAGGAAGATAAATTTGAAAAAAAACTGGCAGGAAAAAAAGTTTTGATAACAGCAGGAAAAACAGAAGAACCTCTTGACCCTGTAAGATATTTAAGCAATAATTCAAGCGGACAAATGGGATATTCTCTGGCTGAACAAGCGGGAAAAATGGGAGCAGAAGTTGTTCTTGTATCAGGACCTACAAATCTTTCCGTTCCTCAGGGAATAACAGAATTTGTTCAAGTCAGAACAGCGGAAGAGATGAACAGAGCTGTTCTTGAAAGATATGAAAATATGGATATTGCCATAGCCTGTGCCGCAGTTGCAGATTACAGACCAAAAAATTATTCTAAAGAAAAAATAAAGAAAAAAGAGGGAGATTTGGTAATCGAACTGGAAAGAAATCCCGATATACTTCTTAATATGGGAAACAAAAAATCTCATCAGATTTTAATAGGTTTTGCTGCCGAAACAGAAAATATTATCGAAAACGCCAAAGGAAAACTGAAAAAGAAAAATCTGGATATGATTGTTGCAAATGATGCCCATGTTATGAGAAGTAAAAACAATGCTGTTACTCTTATAAAAAAAGATAACTCAATGACTGTAATTGCCGAGAAACCAAAGAAAGAACTGGCTGTTGATATTTTAAACGCAGTTGCGGAAATAATTTCAAAATAATTTGAGAGGGCAGAAGCCCTCTTTATTTTTTCAAAAATTTCATAAATTTTTTGAAATTTTTTTATCTGTCTTTATAATATATATGATGATATAATAGATTTAGGAGGAATAATTATGATATTAGGTTCTATTGAAGCCGGAGGAACAAAATTTGTCTGTGCTGTGGGAGATGAAAAGGGAAATATTATTGAAAGAGCAGAATTTCCTACAACATCTCCTGAAGAAACAATGAATTTGGTTGTTGATTTTTTCAAAAATAAAAATATTGAAGCAATGGGGATAGGATGTTTCGGACCTATATCTCTTAATAAAAAAAATGCCGATTACGGCTGTATCACTACCACACCGAAACTTCTTTGGCAGAACTACAATATTGTGAAAAAAATAAAAGATAATTTTGATATTCCTGTGGGATTTGATACCGATGTAAATGCTGCCGCCCTTGGAGAATTTACATGGGGACAGGCAAAAGGGCTGAACTCATGTCTGTATATGACTGTGGGAACAGGAATAGGTGCAGGACTTATTGTTGAAGGAAATCTTGTACATGGACTTCTTCACCCTGAAATGGGACATATGATGATATGCCATGAAGAAAGAGATCTTTTTGAAGGATGCTGCCCTTTCCACAAAAACTGTCTTGAAGGAATGGCTTCAGGGCCTGCTCTTGAAAAAAGATGGGGAAAAAAGGCTTTTGAACTTAGTGCCGACCATGTGGCATGGGATTTGGAAGCACATTATCTTTCAGTTGCACTTATGGATGCAATTCTTATGATTTCTCCCGAAAAAATAATTCTTGGAGGAGGAGTAATGAAACAAAAACAGCTGTTCCCTATTATAAGAAAAAAAGTTCAGGACAGATTAAACGGATATCTTAATTGTAAAGAAATTCTTGAAAATATAGATGAGTATATTGTATATCCGGGGCTTGGGGACAATGCAGGTATCTGTGGAGGATTTGCTTTGGCTCTTAAAGAATTAAAACAGCAATAAAATTTTGGAGGTAATTTTAATGTATCCTATTAAATTTAAAAAATGTTTTGTTGATAAAGTATGGGGAGGAAGAGCTTTTGAAGATGTTCTTGGCATGACCCTTCCGAAAGGAAAACAAATCGGAGAATCTTGGGAAGTAAGTTCTCATAAAAATGGAATGTCTGTTGCAGAAAACGGAAAATTTGCGGGTATCTCTCTTCAGGAACTTGTAGACAAATACGGAGCTTCTCTTCTTGGACAGGAAGTTATAGAAAGATTTCAGGGAAAATTTCCAATTCTTATCAAATATCTTGATGTAAACGACAGACTTTCTGTTCAGGTACACCCAAGTGATGATTATGCTCTTAAAGCAGAGGGAGAATTTGGAAAAAGCGAATGCTGGTACATAATTGACGCCAGTGAAGATGCAAAACTTATTCTTGGGCTTAAAGGAGAGATGACAAAAGAAACTTTTCTTGAAAAAAGCAGAAACAAAGATTTTAAAAATATGTTCAACGAAATTCCGGTTAAAAAAGGAGATTTTATAAATATTGCTCCGGGAGTAGTTCATGCCAGTCTTGAAGGAAGTGTTCTTCTTTGTGAAACACAGCAGAACTCTGACACAACATACAGAATTTATGATTTTGACAGACTGGTTGACGGAAAACCAAGACCTCTTCATCTGGAAAAAGCTGCCGATGTTATAAATTTCGGAGAAATTCCTGTTGTTACAACAGAAGAAAAAAGACAAAATATCAGACTTAGAAACGGTATTAAACAAGAACTTATCAGAGGACAATATTTCAATGTGGATAAAATTGCTGTAAACGGAATTTTTCACGATGAGATAAACGAAAATTTCAAAGTTTATTCTATTCTTGAAGGAAATGGATTTATTATCCATGAAGGAATAAAATATCCTGTACAAAAAGGAGATACATATTTTATTCCTGCAAATCTTGATACAGAAATTGATGGAAATATGGAAATATTAAAATCATTTTTATAAAAATAAAAGGCTGAAAGGAGAAAAACCTTTCAGTCTTTTAAATTGATTAAAAATTAAATTTATATCCTGCTCCAAACATAACCCTTGAGTTATCTATATCATATTTTCCATGACTTGTATTTATTTCTCCCTCATTTACTCTGTAAGCAATTTCAAGAGAAAGATTTTGAATTTCTGCTCCCACACTTATTCCGTAATACAATCCGTCTTCGTAGCTGAAATATTGATTATCGTCAAGGTCATTGAAAGAATATCCCAAATCTCCTTTAATATATGGAACCAATTCTCCGATAGGCATCATAGAATATTTTGCTGTTACATAAACAGGAATTGAATTAAAATCAGGATAATCATGTCCGGAATAATCTGCTTCATAATCAAAATCTCCGTTCCATTGATATCCTGTACCAAAACCTATTTCAAGTCCGTACATAACTTCTCTGGTAACCTCGACTGCTATTCCATAAGCAGCTCCACTTATTCTGTCTTTAGTTTTAACACCTGTTCCGCTCTCTGTGTCATATTCACTGAAAGGAGTGAATTCGGCTCTCAAGTATAAATTATTATCTCCTGCTGCTCCAAAAGCCAAAGTTGATAATGCAAACAATCCGAATAATACTTTTTTCATAATCGTACCTCCTTATATGTGTACTAAAGTTTATTATTCCTTATATTCTAATTATACCCCATTTTTTGCAATTGGCAACAGAATTTAAAAATTTATTTTTATTTTCTTCCTCCCACAGTTATTTCTCCCACTTTTATTGCCGGCTGTCCCACTGATGCCGGGATACTTCCCGAAACAGAGCCGCACATTCCTTGAGCAAGAGCAGAATTGTTTCCAACCATATCTATTTTCATTAAAATTTCTGCCCCGTTTCCTATTAAAGTAGCTCCTCTCACAGGAGAAGTTATTTTTCCGTTTTCTATAAGGTATCCTTCAAGAACAGCAAAATTAAAATTTCCTGTGGCAGGATTTACAGAACCGCCGCCCATATATTTTGCATACAAACCTTTTTCTGTGGAAGCAATCATCTCATCAAGTGTTGATTTTCCGGAAAGAATAAATGTATTTGTCATTCTTGAAGTGGGAGCATATTTATAGGATTCTCTTCTTCCGCTTCCTGTCGATTCCATTCCCATTCTTCTGCCGTTAAGTTTATCAATCATATAATTTTTTAAAATTCCGTTTTCTATAAGAAGATTTCTTTTTGTCGGAGTTCCTTCATCGTCAATATTAAGTGTTCCCCATTCATTTGGAATTGTTCCGTCATCAACAGCACTGACAACGGAATTTGCTATTTTCTGCCCAAGTTTTCCCGCAAAAACAGAATTTCCTTTAGCAACACTTGAAGCTTCCAGTCCGTGTCCGCAGGCTTCGTGGAAAATAACTCCTCCAAAACCGTTATCTATAATTACAGGCATTTTTCCTCCGGGACAATAATCTGCATGAAGAACTGTTTTGGCAATTCTTGAAGCTTCTCTTCCGTAATCTTCAATATTCATTTTTTCAAAAAATTCAAATCCTCTGGAAGCTCCGGGACTCATACTTCCTGTCTGTATCTCCGTTCCCGAAGAAGCAGCACTTTCTATTCTTATTCTTCCTCTCACTCTCTCATCCTCTGCCCATACTCCCTCTGTATTGGCAACAAGAATGTTTTGTTTTGAATCGGCATAAGATACTCTTACCTGCGAAATTTCTTCGTCATAATTTTTGGCAGCAAAATATCCTCTTTTCATAATATCTATTTTATGCTCTTTTCCAACAGTTTCAGGATAAATTTCTATTTTATTGTAATTTTCCATATCCTGTTTTATAAGATTTATAACCATATCGGATTTTGTTCCTTTTACAGCCTGAGCTATTTTTCGTGCTGTTTTTAAAAGATTTTCCTCACTCATATCATTTGTATATCCATAAACGGAAAATGTTTCTTTAAAAATTCTTATTCCTATTCCAAAATCTTTTCCGGAAAGAGATGATTCTATTTTTCCGTCTATCATATAAAGGCTGCTGCTGTTTTTCTTTTCCAGCTCTCCGAAAGTGATTATGTCAGCAAGACTGTGTATTCTTAAAAATGC
>UQXM01000126.1 GCA_900545035.1 uncultured Fusobacterium sp.
ACTTTTTTTGTTTCTCCGGAAACTATAAGAGCATTTTTTAAAACTTTTGAAATTCCCTCTTCCTCTTTTTCAAATTCAATATAATAATCTGAAAAATTAATTCCGTTTCCCACAGGAGCAGCAAAAGCAGGATGTGCTCCCAAAGAGAAATACATCTCTTTATCTCCTAAGTTTTCCACTCTGTATTCAAGAGTAAGTTTTCTTCCTTCAAGAATATATTTCATATAAAGCTTAAAATCAAAAGGGTATATTTTTTTTGTTTCTCCGTTTGAATGAAAAATAAACTCTATAAAATTCTCTCCTTTTTCAAAAATTTCGTGGTCATAATCTCTTGCAAAACCATGACGGTTAGAAATCTTATACTCTTTCCCTTCAAAAAAATATCTGCCGTCTTTTAAAATTCCCACAAAAGGAAAAAGTACAGGAGAAGATTTTCCCCAAAATTTTGGGTCTTTTTGCCACATATATTCTTCACCTGTCTTAATATCTCTTATTCCTGAAAGTTCTGCTCCATGTCCTGATATTTTTATTTCCAAATCATTATTTTTTAATATATAGTCCATATTTATCTCCATATAAATTAATTGGGAATAGAGGCTTACTCTATTCCCAACTAAACAGTTATACTTTAAATGTTATTAGTCTACTATTTCAGCGTCTTCTATGTCATCATCTTTTTTTGCGTTTTCAGTAGAACCTTGCTGACCAGCTGCACCGGCTTGTTGTTTTGCCTGAGCTTCTTTGTAAACTTCCTCAGCTAATTTTTGTGCTACTTTTGATAATTTTTCAATTGCTGCTTCAATTGCTGCTTTATCTTCTTTATCTTTTACTTGTCTTAATTCTTCTAACGCTGCTTCAATTGCTTTCTTTTCATCTTCTGTTACTTTTCCTGAATGGTCTTTTAAAGTATTTTCAGTAGAAGCGATTAACATATCTGCTTTGTTTCTTGTTTCTACCAATTCTTTGAATTTTTTATCTTCAGCTTCGTTAGCTTCAGCATCTTTTTTCATTCTTTCAATTTCTTCAGATGAAAGGTTAGTTGATCCTGAAATTGTTACTGTATTTTCTTTACCAGTTCCTAAATCTTTTGCTGATACATGGACGATACCGTTTGCGTCGATATCAAATGTAACTTCGATTTGAGGGATTCCTCTTGGTGCTGCTGGAATTCCTTCTAGGTTAAATTCTCCTAATTTATGGTTGTCAGCTGCTTTTGCTCTTTCACCTTGTAATACATTGATAGTAACAGCCGGCTGATTGTCTACTGCTGTTGAGAATACTTGAGATTTTTTAACTGGGATAGTTGTATTTTTCTCAATAATTCTTGTACATACTCCTCCAAGAGTTTCGATACCAAGTGATAATGGTGTTACATCAAGAAGCAATACATCTTTAACATCTCCCATTAAAACTCCACCTTGAATTGCTGCTCCTGCTGCAACCACTTCGTCAGGGTTGATTCCTTTATTAGGTTTTTTACCAAAGTAAGATTCTACCCATTCCTGAACTGAAAGCATTCTTGTAGATCCTCCGACAAGTAATACTTCATCAATATCAGAAGGTGAAAGTCCTGCATCAGAAAGAGCTGTTCTTGTAGGTCCTTGAGTTGCTTCAACAAGATCTCTTGTTAAGTCATTGAATTTTGCTCTTGTTAATTTCATTTCTAAGTGTTTAGGTCCTGTTGCATCCATTGTGATGAATGGTAATGAAATTTGAGCTTCCATCATTGTTGATAATTCTTTTTTAGCTTTTTCAGCTGCATCTTTTAATCTTTGGTATGCCATTTTATCATTTGAAAGGTCAATTCCTTGTTCTTTTTTAAATTCTGATACTAACCAATCAATTATTTTTGCGTCAAAGTCATCTCCACCTAAGTGGTTGTTTCCTGCTGTTGCAAGAACTTCAATTACTCCGTCAGCAATTTCAAGAATAGATACGTCAAATGTACCTCCTCCTAAGTCAAATACAAGAACTTTTTCATCTTTGTTTTTGTCAAGTCCATATGCAAGAGCTGCTGCTGTAGGTTCGTTTATAATTCTTTTTACTTCAAGTCCTGCAATTGCTCCGGCGTCTTTAGTTGCTTGTCTTTGAGCATCTGTAAAGTAAGCAGGTACTGTAATTACTGCTTCTTTTACTTCTTCTCCCAAGTAAGCTTCAGCATCTTTTTTAAGTTTTTTAAGAATCATTGCTGATATTTCTTGAGGAGTATAATCTTTTCCGTTAATATGTACTTTATAATCTGAACCCATGTGAGTTTTGATTGAAAGAACTGTTGAAGTAGGATTTGTTATTGCTTGTCTTTTTGCAATTTCTCCCACTATAATTTCTCCGTTGTCTTTTATATTTACAACTGACGGAGTAGTTCTAGCTCCCTCTGCGTTTGTTATTATACTTGCAGATCCACCTTCCATTATTGCCACACAAGAGTTTGTTGTTCCTAAGTCAATACCTATAATTTTTGCCATTCTAATCTGCCTCCTAATTTATCCATAAAATTTAAAAAATTATTTACAAAATTAAATTTATTTTATTGTTTTTATTTATTTTTTACAAACTTTAACCATTGAAGGTCTTATAACTTTTCCCTTCATTTTGTAACCTTTTTGAAGCTCCATGATAATTTTGTTGTCCTCATGTTCTTCGCTGTTTTCCACCATTACTGCCATATGTTCATGTGGGTCAAATTCTGCATTTTCAGTAACGATTTCTTCAACTCCTTCTGATTTCATAATATCTTTAAGATTTCCCAAAATCAGCTGAACACCTTTTACAAGTCCGTCAAAATCTTTTGTCTGAGATGATGAAGATATAGCTCTTTCAAGATTGTCCATTCCGTCAAGAAGTTTTGTTATAATCTTTTCAGAAGCAAACTTTCTAAGTTCCTCCATTTCTCTCTCTTTTCTTTTTGTAAAGTTTTGGAAGTCTGCCTGTTTTCTCATATATGAGTTTTTCCAGTCATCAAGTTCTGCCTTAAGTTTCTCTATTTCCTCTTGGCAGTTTTCAGTTTTTGCTTCCTCTGCTGTTTCTTCTGTTTCCGCTTCAGGAGTTTCTATATTTTCTTTTTCCAATTCTTCGTTTAATCTTTCTTTATCCTGTGCTGACATCTGTTCAACTCCTTATTTTTTATTTATCTTATTTGTTTTATTTGTTAAAAGTTTTTCACTGTTTATTACTTTTTCAACCTCGTTGCTCACATATTGAATAAGCCCCATTGTTTTGGAATAAGGCATTCTCTTAGGACCTATAACTCCGATTATTCCTTTTGAATCTCCCTGTTTATATACAGAATATACAAAGCTGTAATCTTCAAGCCCTTTTATCGGAAGGTCATCTCCCAAAATTACATTTACATGCCCCTCTTTATTTTTTCTGGAACTTATTATCTCTTCAAAAATATCCTTGATATCTTTTTTATTGTTAAACATTTCAAGTGCATCCAAAACATCGCCGACATTTTTATCTTTGAATATGCTCGGAGAATTGTCTACAAACAGTCTTCCCTCAATATCCTGATATATTTCTTTTTCAATATCAGCATATTTTTGATGATTTGTTTTTATGAAACTTTCGATTTCATAACTTTTTATACTATTAGTCTTAATTTTCTCATTTAAAGTTTTAGATAATTTTTCCAGCTCTTCTTTTGTTATCCCCTCTTCAAGTCTGATTTTTTTGGTTACAACACTTAAATCTTCTGTAACAATAATAGCAAGAATAATATAATCATCTATATGTACAAGTTCTATTTTTTTTATTCTTTCTTTTCTGTAATCAGGCTCTATAACTATCGAAGCATAACTTGTAAGTCTTGACAGAAGAGATGAAGTCTGTTGTAAAATCCCGTCAAGTTCATTAACTTTTTTCTCATATTCTGTGTTTATTCTGTCTTTCTCTTCTCTGGAAAGTTTTTCTATTTTTAAAAGTTCACTCAGATAATATTTGTATCCCAAATCTGTGGGAATTCTTCCGGAAGATGAGTGTGTTTTTTCGATAAATCCTCTTTCTTCCAAATCGGACATTACATTTCTGATTGTCGCTGATGACAAATCAATATTATATGTTTTCACCAAAGTTCTGGAACCTATTGTCTCTCCAAATCTCAGATAAAAATCTATTATGGCATTAAGCACCAATTTTTCCCTGTCAGTTAACATATCATCTCATCCTCCTGTTAGCACTCATCATCTTAGATTGCTAACCACAAACATAATTTACTATATTTTTATTTTTTTGTCAACATTTTTTTAGCCATTTTTATCACTGAGTGCTAAAAAATAATTTTAAAAAAAGCTGCTGCAAGCATACAGCAACTTTTTTAGATTTTATTCTTCAGCACCAAAAAGTTTTTTTATTCCTGTTTTTGGCAGGCTCAAAATTTCAAGTCCTTTTGTAACACCATACATAAATATTTTTGTTCCATAACCTATATTTTCAGATGTACTTACTTCTTTTCCCTCATAAAGATTTCCGTTTTCGT
The DNA here is from genome assembly GCA_900545035.1 of uncultured Fusobacterium sp. Lineage (GTDB taxonomy): Bacteria > Fusobacteriota > Fusobacteriia > Fusobacteriales > Fusobacteriaceae > Fusobacterium_B. Next base: position 4,478 of record UQXM01000126.1, read on the forward strand.
TTGTATAATATCTTACCTGTGAATTTGTATATCCCTCCATATGTTTTTCCAAAAACAAAGGACTGTTCACCGAAATTATATCAAGCTGCAAATCTCTTCTTCTTTCTTCAAAAAAGTTTTCGCGACAGTATTTTAAGTCCACATAATGAAGAGCATCCATTACATAATAATTTTCCTCTTCATTGGCTATTATATGAAGTTTTTTGTCCTGCATATTCCAAATTATCTCTCCAAGAGTAACGGCTTCATCACTGTATCTTCTGATATCCGAATATCCGTCCTCTCTGATAAATTTTTTGTAAAACTCATTTGTCATCTTTTCATAACTCTCAAAATTATAAACTATAAGTATCTTATTTTTATCTTTTAAAGCTCTCTTGTCATAAAAATGAAGAATTTTTTCCCTGCTGTCAATAATAAGCTCTCTGGGAATTCTTAATTTTTTGGCAATCAATTCTTTCTCTTCAACATCTGAAATGCTTTTATCAAGTTCCCTGCTCTGCATTATAAAGCTGACAAGGATTTCTTCATTTTTTGGAATATATATGTATGTTCCCTCTGTTTTTCTGGGGCGCTGAACAATATTATCCGTACAGCCCCACATAAACAAAAGT
>UQXM01000127.1 GCA_900545035.1 uncultured Fusobacterium sp.
TTTTAAAGACGGAACAGTATATAAATCTTTGGGAAATACTTTTATTTATATATTATTTCTTATAATATTTAATTTTATTTTCCCATATATAGCTGCTTATGTGTTGGCACATCTTATAACCAAATTAAAAAATTTTTACAGAGCAATGATATTTTTTCCAAGTATAATCTCTCTTGTAGTAGCTTCACTTATATTTTTATGGATATTCAATCCTATGATAGGACCAGTAGCAAAAATATACAGTATTTTTGGTTTTGAATCTCCATTTTGGCTAAAAACAAATGGACTTGTAATTTTGGTGATAACAATAATTACAGCTTGGAAGATTTTTGGTTATAATTTGCTGCTGTTGTTGGCAGGTGTTTTGGAAGTTCCGGCAGAGCTTATAGAAAGTGCTAAAATAGATAAACTTTCAAATTTACAGATTTTTATTTATATTGTTCTTCCAATGACATCTTCCACAGGACTTTATGTTTTGGTAATGACAGTGGTTTACGGACTTCAGCAGGTGTTCGTGCCTATAAATGTTTTGACACAGGGAGGTCCTAACAACGGAAGCACAAATCTTGTATATAGTATATATCAATATGCTTTCACATTTTTCCAAACAGGAAGAGCCTCAGCTCTTGCAATAATAACAACATTGTTTTTCTTTATACTGATAACATTAAAAATAAAAATTTTAGAAAAAGGAGTTTACTATGAAAACTAGAGAAATAAAATGGCATATGATATTTTTAATAATAATTCTATTGCAGTTGTTTCCTTTAATATATATGTTATCTATCTCTTTTAAAGATATGGAACAAATTTTTGCTGATCCCCTGAAATTGATACCTGAGAAAATGACTTTTGAAAATTATATATATATTTGGAAAAATGTACCTATAGTCAGATATATATGGAATACATTTTTTATCTCTGCAGGGATAACAGCAGGAAAAACAGTTACAAGCATTATGGCAGCATATGTGCTTACATATAAAAAATTCAAAGGAAAAAATATAATATTTTTTCTAATACTTATGACGATGTTTGTGCCTTTTACTGTAACAATGATTCCGAATTATCTGACAATATCAAAACTGGGACTTTTAAACTCAGCCTTTGGAGTTATTCTTCCACAACTTGCTGATGCAATGGGGATATTTTTGATGGTACAAAATATGAGAGGAATTCCAAATTCTCTTTTGGAAGTTGCAAAAATAGATAAAATTTCAGAAATAAAAACATTGATATATCTTATTATTCCAATGATAAAAAATTCTATTGTAGCAATGGGAATTCTATTTTTTATAAATTCATGGAATGAATATTTTTGGCCTTTAATAATTTTAAGCAGTAAAGAAAATTATACTCTTTCTTTAGCTCTTCAGATGTTTATAAGTTCAGAGGGAGGGAATAACTGGGGAGTTACAATGGCAGTTGCAGGGGCAACAATAATTTTTCCGATAATATTATATGTTTTATGTCAAAGAATGATAATAACAAGTTTTGTAAAATCAGGAATCAAAGGATAAAAGGAGAAAATTTAATGAATAAAATAGTTTTTAAAAATGTCTGTAAAAATTATGGAGATACAAAAGTAGTAAAAAAATTAAATTTAGAAGTGAAATCAGGAGAAAGACTTGTGCTTCTTGGACCTTCAGGGTGTGGAAAGAGTACAACACTTAGAATGATAGCAGGACTTGAAAGTATCAGTTCAGGAGAGTTGTATTTTGGAGAAAAACTTGTGAATAATATAGAATCAGGTGAAAGAAATGTAGCTATGGTTTTTCAAAATTATGCTTTATATCCTCATCTTACAGTGTGGGACAATATAACTTTTGGTTTGAGAATGAATAAAGTGGATAAAAAAGTTATTGAAACAAGAACAAAAGAGGCGATAAAAATTTTAAATTTAGAAGGATTGGAAAAAAGATATCCAAAAGAGTTGTCAGGAGGACAAAGGCAGAGAGTAGCTTTGTGCAGGGCAGTAGTAAAGCGTTCACCTTTTTTCCTTTTGGATGAACCCTTGTCAAATCTTGATGTGCAGTTAAGAAATAGTTCCAGAGAGGAGCTTGTAAAACTTCATAATCTTTATAAACCAACATTTATATATGTAACTCATGATCAAATTGAAGCTATGACAATAGGACACAGAATAGCTGTTCTTAATAAAGGATATCTTCAGCAGATTGATACACCTGAAAAAACATATAACAATCCTGTAAATATATTTGTTGCAAAATTTATAGGGATACCACAGATAAATATAATAAAAGTAAAAGTAGGGAAAGATGAGGTTGTTTTTGGAGAAAATATTGTAAAACTATCTGAGAAAAAAAGAGCTGTAATAGGTCCTAAAAATGAAGTATTTTTAGGAATCAGACCTGAATATGTAAAAGTAAGCAGCAAAGAGGAAGAGGGATATATAAAAGGAAATATTAATAAGATAGAAAATTATGGAAGTCAAAAATGCCTTCAAATAATAACAAAAAGCGGGGAAAAAATAACAGCTTCAGTGGCAGGGGACAGTGAATTTACAAGATATGAAGATATTTATATACAATTTGCAGAAAAAAATATACTGTTTTTTGATACAGTAACAGAAGAAAATTTAGAAACAATTTATATTTAGGAGGAAAATAATGAGAAAAAACTTTTTAAAAGCAGGATTACTGACAGGAATGCTGTTTATGGCAGCTTGTTCACAAGGAGAAGAAGAAACAAAAACTTCTGACAACAAAAAAATTCAGATAGAGTATTGGCATGTAGCTTCTGAATCGTTTGGAGGGGGAGCAGTAAAAGAATTAATAAAAGAATTTAATGTACAGAACAATGATATAGAGGTTGTGGAAAAATTTAATCCTGATATGTATAAAGGATTAACACAAAATCTGCAAGTTGCGGCTGCTTCAAATCATTATCCTGCAGTTGTACAGATGGGATACTCATATTTAAATTATGCAAAAGATAACTTTGACTATGTAACAGCTCAAGATGTGGTAAATAAATATTTCCCAGAAGATAAAGATTATTTTAACAAACATTTTCTTCCAAATGTGTTGGAGCTTGGACAAGTTGATGGTGTACAAGTGGGAATACCTTATTCTATAAGTAACCCTATTATGTATATCAACGCAGATTTATTTAGAGAAGCCGGGCTTGATCCAAATAATCTGCCAAAGACTTGGGAAGATGTGGTAAAAGCTGCATCAACTATAAAATTAAAAACAGGAAATCCAGGATTTTTTATGCAGGAGTATGCAGATAACTGGGCACAGCAAGCTCTTCTTGAAGGAAATGGCGGACAGATGTTAAAATATGAGGGAGATGTAACTATCCCAACATTTGCTTCTAAAGAATCAGCAGAGGCATATCAGCTTATAGCAGATATGGTAAAAAATAAATCTGCTGTTCATGTAAGCAATGATGAAGGATTTCAAAGTTTCTTAAACGGAAAAATAGGAATGGTAGTAACAACAATAGGTAAAAGAGAAAACTTTGAAACAAGTGCCAAATTTGATCTTGTTGGAGCAAAATTCCCTGTATTTGAAGGAAAAGAGAGAAAACTTCCAGCCGGAGGAAATATGCTGATGATAATGGCAAAAGATCCTGCAGAGCAAAAAGCAGCATGGAAATTTATGAAATTCCTTTTAAGTGCAGACTCAGCAGAAAAATGGACAAAAGGAACAGGATATCTTCCATCAGCAATTCAAGAAAAAGGAACAGGAATTGATATATTCTTAACAGAAAATCAACTTATGAATGTTGCATCAAGCCAGATGTCTGATATGGGAAAATGGGCAAGTTTTTCAGGAAGCAACGGATTGAAAGCAGAACAAATTTTAATTGATACAAGAGATATCATTTTAAGTGGAGAAAAACCGGCAGATAAAGCTCTGGAAGATGCACAAAATGAAATTATGAAATTAATGAAATAGCAGGGAGATATTATGAAAGATATATATGTCAGCGATTTAATATGTGCAGGAGATTCCTATGAGAATACAAAAAAGTTTTTTGAAGATAATAAAATAGAAAATTTAGAATTTTTTATTGAGCCGGCAGACAAAGAACATACTGTAAAATTGGAAATGCTGTTAAAAAATTTAAAAATAAAATCAGCTTCTTTTCATGGACCATACAGATATTTTACCTTAACTGCCCCTGACAAAGAGTGGACAGCTATGAAAAAGGATTTTGAATATGCTGTAGATTTAGCCTATAATAACAGAGGGGAATTTATAGTTCTTCATACAAATGAAGTTTTGAATAGTGATAATAGAGATAAAATAAAAGAAATTGTCGAAAAAAGAATAAAAAATTTAATAGAATATGCTCAAAATAAAGGAATAAAAACTGTAGTTGAGAATGTTGGAGTTAAAGAGAATATGTTGTACGATGAGGAAGAATATATAAATCTCATAAAAGAGAATAATTTTTATTCTTTAATTGATATAGGTCATGCTGTAATAAACAAATGGGATATTCCAAAAATAATAGAAGAATTAAAAGAGAGAATAATAGGCTATCATCTCCATAATAACGACGGAGAAAAAGATCAACATCTTCCTATATCTCAAGGAAAATATGATTTTTCTTCTATTCTGAAAATAATTAAAGAAAAAACTCCAAAAGCTAATTTAGTATTAGAATATTCTGCAGTAACTTCAAAAGAAAAATTAACAGAAGATTTAAAAAAATTAGATTTTTAATTAAAAATCAGCCGGGATTCGTAAGAGTTCCGGTTTTTGTATATAAATAAAACAAAAATCTAATAGTATGAACAAGATTGAATTAGCAAAAGCAATTGCCAGCCGCATGTCGGTGACGGTAACACAAACTTTGTGTTTTATTGATACGATGAATGAAGTGATCAGCGATTCGATAACGCATGATGAACCTGTATTAATACAAAACTTTGGTCATTATACGCCCTGGAAGCAGGCGGAGCGAATAGGACGTAATCCACGAACAGGAAAGGTTTGCCCGATCCGCCAACGCGTTAGTGTGAAATTCAAACCGGGAAAAGGCTT
>UQXM01000128.1 GCA_900545035.1 uncultured Fusobacterium sp.
AATATCTATATCATATTGTTTTATATATTTTAAAATTTTATTTTTTGATGTTTCCAACTGTTTTTCATTATTCATTCCCTCTACAAGATAGAATACATCATTTGTAACAAAAAAACCATTTTTATCAACAATGGCAACCTTGCACCCTGTTCTGTATCCCGGATCAAGCCCAAGTACATTTTTTTCTTTCAGAGGCGGCTGCAGCAAAAGATTTTTCAAATTTTCTTTGAAAACAGCTATTGCTTCTGTTTCACTTTTTTCCGTAAGAATATTTCTTACTTCTCTTTCTATTGACGGAAAAATAAGTCTTTCAAAAGCGTCTGCTGTAATAGTTTTATGAAATTCTCCCGCAGATTTGCTGCCGAACTCTCCAAGAAGAATACTGTCAATTCTCTGTCTGATATTGTCCTCAACTTTTAATGATACAGAAAGAATATCCTCTTTCTCTCCTCTGTTAAGAGCAAGTATTCTGTGAGACGGAACAGTTTTTACAGGTTCTGTGTATTCATAATAATCTGCATATACTTTTTTCTCGTCAAGTTCTTCCGCTTTTTTTGTATTTTTTGAAACTATTATTCCGTTTTTAAGAAGCAGTTCTCTTAATTTTTCTCTGTACTCTGCTTTTTCTGAAATCCATTGTGCAGCAATAAGTTTTGCTCCCTCAACAGCTTCCTCCGCATTCGCTACTTCTTCTGTTATAAATCCCTCTGCTTTTTTCAGAAGCTCCTCTTCTGATTTCATAAGATATATAAACTGTGCCAATGGCTCAAGTCCTTTTTCAATGGCAATATCCGCTTTTGTTTTTCTTCTTTTTTTGTAAGGAAGATATAAGTCTTCAACTTCCTGAAGCTTTTCAGCTTTCATTACAGCTTCTTTTAATTCGTCTGTAAGTTTTCCCTGCTCATCTATCAGAGCTATTACTTCCTCTTTTCTTTTTTCCAAATTTCTAAGATAAGTTATTGATTTTAAAATATCTCCTATCTGATTTTCGTCAAGATTTCCTGTAACTTCTTTTCTATATCTTGAAATGAATGGAACTGTCGCTCCTTCATCTAAAAGTTTTACTGTATTTTCAACTTGTGCGGGCTTCAAATTAAGCTCTCTGCTCACAGCTTCAAAAAGATTTATCATTTATTCTCCTCCAAACTCTTTTTTCACATAAATTAAACCATTATATTATATCATAAATCAATTATAATTTCTAAATAAAAAAACTGTTTCTTATTTTTCATAAAATTATTTTATTTTAAAAATAAAAAATCCTCAGCATTTTTAGTACCGAGAATTTTTTATATATTTTTATCTTGTAAATACTTCAATAATATTAAAAATATGATCTCTTATTCTTCTGTAATGGTTCAAAATATCCATATAGCTTGTACTGAACATTGCAGAAGCTTCAACTTTTGCCGTATTTTCAAGATGATATGTTCTTGTTTCTCTGAACTTATCAGTGATATGGTTGGCAAGAATTATGGCTTTTATAAACGCTTCCTTATCTTTTTCTTCATATGCTTTATTTACATCATGGAATAATTTACTTACACATCCATGAATATAAGAAAGTTTTTGTATTTTGCTGTCGCTAAGCTCTATATCATTGTCATGAAGTTTTCTAAGAGTTTTTGCTATTCTTACAAAATAATCGCTGATTGTTTCGTACTCATCACATATTTCAAGATTTAATCTTGTTTCCTCTTTCATAGAATCAATTAAATCTTTATTAAGAATCTGAAAGTTTACATCTGTTATTTCCTGCTGATAAATATCCATTTTTTCCTCTATCTCTTGAAGAAAACCAACTTGTTTTTCGCTTATCGGCTCTTTTTTTCCGTAAACTTCTTCAAGTGTGAATATCATCTCTTTAATATTCTGTCCCATTGTCAAAACTTCTTTTTTAGTCTGCCCGACAACAACACTCGGAGTACCTACCATCAACATATCCAACTGAGTAACTTTTGTTGATACACCTTTATCATCTTTTACAATAAAGCAAAGGAATTTGGCAAGATGTCCCACAAACGGGGTAAACATTATAACATTTATTACATTAAACATTGTATGAGCAGTTGCAATTGCCATTGTCATATTTATATTCGGATCTGCAAAATTTCCCAAAAATTTTATATAAAGAGGGAAAATTGTTGTTGCCCATACTACTCCTGTTATATTTATAATTGTATGAGCATATGCTGCTCTTTTTGCATTTGCATTTGCATTAAGTGTTGCAAGAATTGCTGTAACCGTTGTTCCAACATTTTCTCCAAGCACAAGTGCAACTGCTGTATTGTAATCAATAAGTCCCTGCAGAGCAAGAGTTATTGTAATACCCAAAGTTGCTGATGAAGATTGTACAATACCTGTAATCAGAGCTCCGGCACATGCTACTTTTAAAACACCAAAATATGTATCAGCATTAAACATATGGAAAAGAGCTATAAACTCCGGCATACTTCTTACCGGTTTTAATCCGTTGCTCATAAGTTCAAGTCCAAGGAAAATCATTCCAAGCCCCATTACTGTAAGAGCTCTTGTTCTTGCTCTGTCGCTTTTTAAAAATACATATGATATAGCTGCCGCTCCCGCAATAGGCAGTCCGTATTTACCAATATTAAGAACCAAAATCCAACCTGTGATTGTTGTACCTATATTAGCTCCAAGAATTACCCCAAGTCCCTGCTTCAATGTCAAAAGTGAAGCATTAACAAATCCTATTGTCATTACCGTACTTACTGATGAAGATTGTACCAGCATTGTTACAAAAAGCCCCATTAAAACTGCTACAATTCTATTTGTAGTAAGCACTGCCAGTATTTTTTTCAATCTTTTTCCCGCAAGTTTCTGCATACCACTGGACATATTTTCCATACCGTAAAGGAAAATTCCAAGTCCTCCAATGATATTGCATAAAATAGTTAAATACATCTTTCCTCCCGAAATCTAAAAATTTATTTATAAATATTTATCCTGTGCAAAAAAATTCTAACAATTTTTTACATTACATTCAAATTTATTTACACAATTTTTACATTGGAAATATTTTCATAAAAAAAGAGGCTGACCAAACAGCCTCTAAAAATTTCTGCAATTTTATTCAGGTACAATCATAACTATACATGGAGCATTTTTCACAACATAACTTGTAACAGAACCAATCATACGAGTAAGTCCTTTTTTAGTTGACTTAGTCATAACTATTATATCTGTTTTGTTCATTTTTGCTCTTTTTACAATTTCAACACCTGCATCAATAAGACCAAACTCACAGTTTACTTCATATCCCATAAGTTCTTTTACAGCAGGAGCTGTCAAACGCTGCATATCTTTCTGAGCAGCTGTCAGGTCATATTCCATAATTACATTATTTACATCTTCTTTTACATAAAGAAGGATAATTTCAACCTCATCTTGTCTGTAAAGATTTTTCACAAGGTCGATTGAATGCATACTTCTTTCTGTTCCGTCCAAAGGTATAAGTATTTTCTTTTTCATAAAAATCATCCTCCTTAAAAAATAACTGCTTTTGTAATTATATGAAAATATATATTCTGTCTTCCAAATTAATCTGTCCCCTGTCTTTCCACTCCCCTCTTATTTCGGAAGCTTTAACAGATAATATTTCTTTTCCTGCATAATTTATTATTCGGACAATTCCCTTATCCATTATTTTAAAATTGTTTTTTCCGAAAAAAGTTATTCCGTAATATTTAGGTTCTATCACAGTTTTTCCTTTTTCATCAAAAACTCCCACACCTTTTTCTGTTCTGAGAATATATAAATTATCTCTTATTCCTACCACTTCCATATATTCAGGAAGTATTACAACTTTTCCTTTTATATTTACAACTCCCTCTCTGCCGTTCACTTTAAAAATTGCTCTGTCTTTGTAAAAAGGAGTTATCTCTCTGAAAGCTGCGGGAATTACGATATTTTCCATTATATCCATATATCCGTAATTTTTACCTTCCTTAAAAAGAACCATTCCGTCCCCTTCAAGACCCAGATATTCATATTCAGGCTCTATTACAACCTCTCCGTCCTCGTTGATAATTCCGTATTTTCCATTTCTGTTTCTTACAACAGCCATTCTGTTTACAAAATCTCCTGCAACATTGTAATCATAGCCTAATATTTTCATTTCATAAGAATACAAATCCAAAATAAAATCTGCTCCATCTTTTCTTACTATTGCCACATGATCACAAAAAGATAAAATTTTATCATATTTACTGCTTAAATCTATATCAGCTTCTGTAAAATCATTTCTGCTTCCAAGAATATAATACTTTTTCCCTTTTCCTGTGAAAACTATATATGTTTTTCTGTTTATCTGACTGAGCCCTGTATATTTTGGTTTAATTATCACATTTCCGAAAATATTTATAACACCGTATTTTCCGTTTTCTTTTATTATATATTTTTCAAACTTTGTTCCTGTAATACTTTCATATTTTATGGGAATAACTTCATTGTTCTTCCAGTTTACAACACCCCATTTTTTATCTTTTGAAACTATAAAATTTTTTTCGGAAGTAGGTTTTATTTCATCATAAATTATAGGAATAACAATATCCTGATGTTCATTAATCACACCGTATTTTCCATTTTTTCCCACTCGTGAATAGCCTCTTTCATTGAAACTTTCCACAGAATCCCACACAGGCTCAACAACTATTGTTGTATCTGCCCTCATAAGTCCATATTTTCCATTTTTTTTAATAAGAAATGTACCGTTTTTAAATTCTCCGACTTCTTGTATATCTTTTGGTATTTTTATATAAGGATATTCTTTTTCTGCTGTTTTTATACTCCTGTAAATAACTGCCACTGTAAAAATTAATATAAAAACAAACAGGATTTTTAATCTTTTCAAATAATTTCACCTCGTATATATACCATCTTCATGCCTATATAGTAATTATACCTCAATAATTTATTTTGTGGAAATTATTTTTTA
>UQXM01000129.1 GCA_900545035.1 uncultured Fusobacterium sp.
GTTTGTATTTGAAAATATGTTTTTTATTTACTACTTCAATATCTACTTTTATAAGTCCTTCATCTGTATCTGCTATTTTTTTAAATGCCTTTCTGCTCAAATCTATTTCTCTGCCATATTTTTCAGTGAAAGAACCTCTGTCTGTTACAACCACAATCACCGATTTATCATTATCTTTGTTTGTAACTTTTAAAACTGTCCCGAAAGGATATCTGTTCGAAGCACAAGTCAGCTGTTTTGAGCTGAAAATATATCCGCTGGCAGTAAGTTTTCCTTCAAATCCTTTTCCATACCAGCTGGCTGTTTTGGCGAATATAATTTGGCTCATTAAAAACATCAATAAAATTATTTTTTTCATAATTTCCCCCTTACATATTTATTTTAATTATACCTTGAAAAAGTTATTTTTCAAAAATATTTTTAAATGAAAAAGCCGCCACAGTTTCCCGTACCGGCTTTTCCATAGTTTGATATTTTTTAATTTTTACAGTAAGGTCTTATTACTTTTATTTTTAGTCCTTCATTGAATCAAGAATACTATCAACCAACATATCCATTTCATCTTGTTTTTCTTCGCTAAGAGAAGAAACCATAGTCAGTCTTTCGTTTATAACAGTCATCTGTTTCATTCCGTCTAAAAATTCTTTCATTAAATCTCCTGATTTACAAGCCCATGAACCGTTTTCAACAATAGCTACTGTACGATTCTGCACATTTAATGCTTTCATATCCATTAAATAATTGTGCATCATTGGATAAATTCCAAGATTGTATGTTACAGAAGCCAGAACTATATGGCTGTATTTGAAAGTTTCTGAAATAAGCTGTGATACATGAGTATTTGATACATCATACATAACAACATTGCTCATTCCTTTTTCCACAAGTTTTGAAGCCAAAACTGTTGCAGCTGCTTCTGTGTTTCCGTACATAGAAGCATAAACAATCATAACTCCTTTTTCTTCAGGTTCGTATCTGCTCCATTTATCATATTTGTCAATGAAGTATCCCAAGTTTGAACGCCATACAGGACCGTGAAGAGGACAAATTATTTTTATATCAATTGTCGCTGCTTTTTTCAGAAGTGCCTGTACATGAGGTCCGTATTTTCCAACTATATTTGTATAATATCTTCTTGCATCATCAATCCAATCTCTGTCAAAATTTACTTCGTCATTAAAAAGTTTTCCGTCAAGTGCTCCGAATGAACCGAAAGCATCTGCTGCAAAAAGAACTCCGTTTGTTGTATCAAATGTTACCATTGCTTCAGGCCAGTGTACCATTGGTGCTGATACGAAAACAACATTATGTTTTCCGAAAGATTTTGTATCTCCCTCTTTTACAACCTCTTTTCTGTCCTCCACATCAAAACCAAATTGGTGCATAAGCATAAATGCTTTTTCTGTACTGATTACTTTTACTTCAGGATAACGAAGAAGTATTTCTTCAATAGAAGCTGCATGGTCAGGCTCCATATGGTTGATTACCATATAATCAAGTTTTCTTCCTGCCAATACTGCCTCAACATTTTCTAAAAACTGACGGCATACTGCCCAATCCACAGTATCAAACAATACTGTTTTTTTATCCAATAATAAATATGAGTTATATGAAACCCCACGAGATATAGGGTGTATATTTTCAAAAAGATTTAAACGGTGCTCGTTTGCTCCTACCCAGAATAAATCCTCAGTTACTTTTCTTACACAATGCATAATTTTCAGCCTCCTCCAATTTAATACTAAACCTCAATAAATTCTTCTTTTGCTTCTCCGCAGTCAGGACAAATCCATTCTTCAGGAAGTTTTTCAAAAGGTGTTCCCGGTTTAACATCATTTTCAGGATCTCCTATTTCCTGATTGTACTCATAACCACAACCGTTGCATACATAAGTTTTGAAACTTGGTGCTGCTTTTTTGATAAATGGTTTTTTCATTTTTTTCATAGGAGGTGCTTCTTTTTTAGGCTCTCCGTTGTCAAGTGCTGCTGTAAGTAAAGGCAGAACTTCTTCTACATTTCCAACAATTCCGTAGTCAGCATTTTTAAATATTGGTGCGTTTGCATTATTATTAATTGCTACTATTGTTGTTGCATCTTTTATTCCTTTCAGGTGCTGTCCTGCTCCTGAAATTCCGCAGGCAATGTAAAGATTTCCGTTAAATTTCTGTCCTGACATTCCCACATATCTGTTTAATGGAACGTATTTTAATTCTTCTGCCACAGGACGAGATGATCCTACTGCTGCTCCTGCTTGTATTGCAAGATTTTCAATAAGTTTCATATTTTCTTTTTTACCTATTCCTCTTCCTGCACTTACCACACGGTCAGCTTTTGTAATCGGAGTATCAAGAGGAATTCCCACTGTGAAATCATATCCGTCAGATTTTAGAGATTCCACAAGTTTGGCAACTCTTTCTTCCACTGTTCCGTCTTTTAAAATCATTTTCTTTCTGTTTCCTGCAATCGGTCCTTTTTTCTTAGATGAACCTGAATCTTGAGGAATTTTTCCAATAATATGAGAAGCTATAACAAGTCTTTGAATTTCGTTTGTTCCTTCATAAATTGTACAAATTTTTGCATCTCTGTATGCTCTTTCAACTTCCATTCCTTTCAGATATCCTGTTCCTCCGAAAATTTGAAGAGCATCATTTACAACTTCCAAACAAATATCAGAAGCATATTGTTTTGCCATAGCCGATTCCATTCCATAAGGGATATGAGCTTCTTTAAGTTCTGCTGCTGTATATACTAAAAGTCTTGCTGCTCTAAGTTTTGTAGCCATATCTGCAAGTTTGAAAGATATAACCTGCTGATGAGCTATTGGTTTTCCAAACTGTTCTCTTTCTTTTGCATATTCAAGAGCATGTTCGTAAGCTCCTTGTGCAATTCCAAGAGCTTGAGAAGCAATTCCTATTCTTCCTCCGTCAAGAGTAGACATTGCTATTTTAAATCCTTCTCCCTCTTTTCCAAGAAGATTTTCCTTAGGAACTTTTACATCATTGAATAAAAGCTGTGCTGTTGAAGATGAACGAATTCCAAGTTTATCATAATGATCTCCGAATGTAAATCCTTCCCATCCTTTTTCAACTATGAAAGCACTTATTCCTTTTGTTCCTATTCCCGGAGTTGTTACTGCGAAAATTACATATGTATCTGCTTTAGGTGCATTTGTTATAAATATTTTTTCTCCGTTTAAAATATAGTGATCTCCCTGAAGAACTGCTGTTGTTTCTGTTCCTCCCGCGTCACTTCCTGCATTTGGCTCTGTAAGTCCGAATGCTCCAATTTTTTCCCCTTTTGCTAAAGGTACTAAATATTTTTTCTTTTGTTCTTCTGTTCCATAAGCCATAATAGGATATGAACCAAGAGATACATGAGCTGATAAAATAACTCCTGAACCTCCGTCAACTCTTGAAAGCTCTTCAACAGCTATTGCGTAGCTAAGAGCGTCAAGTCCTGCTCCTCCATATTTTTTTGGATATGGAATACCCATAAGTCCCATTTCCCCAAGCTTTTTTATTGCCTCAGTAGGAAATTCATTGTTTTGATCCAGCATAAAAGCAATTGGTTTAATCTCTGTTTCTGCAAATTCTCTCACTCTTGCTCTTAAAGCTTCGTGTTCCTCCGTAACTTTTAAAAACATATTATCTGCCTCCTTACTGCATTCATTAAAAAAATTATTTTACACTTTTTATAAAATAGTATTTTTATCTTTTTCTTGATTAAAGTATACCAACAATGTATTTTATTGTCAAGTTATTTTTATAATATTTTTGTAAAAAAAATGTCTTATTTTTCGCAAATATTACACTGATGACCGTTTCAGCTCTTAAAAAAAATTTAAAAAATATTTTAAGGTTTATAATTTCTTTCAATTCTTTTAATTTTATTCTTTTATAGTTTGTTCCCTAGTTTGTTAAATCAGTTTTTTAAAGGAATTGGGAGTCACATAGATGTCTTCAAAGTTAACCCGCTTTACTATGCCTTTATTATCTATAGCTTGATGACGACAGGAAGCTTATCGGAAATCATTCGATCAGCATTACTAACTGTTGATAAAGGTCAACTAGAAGCTGCACAAGCTATAGGCTTAACAACAAGACAAGCCTATCTGAGAATCGTTTTTCCACAGGCACTTAAGGCTGCTCTTCCAAATTTGTGTAACTTAGTTATCAATATTGTAAAAGGAACGTCACTTGTCTTTGTTATGACGATAAAAGATATTACCGCAATTGCACGAGTCGAAGCAGCATATGGATATCAATATTTTGAATCTTATTTTGTCATCTTCATTTTATATTTAATCATTTGTGGTATCATTCAAGTTCTCTTTAACGTTGGAGAAAGAAAATTGCAATTTACATAGAGGGAGTCACTATGCTAGAAGCTAAACATATATCAAAAACATTTGGAGATCGTCAGGTTCTTGTTGATGTCAATCTACAAGTGAAACAGGGAGATGTGGTTGTCATCTTGGGACCATCAGGTTCAGGAAAAACAACTTTCTTACGTTGCCTTAATCATTTGGAGAAAGCTGATGGAGGTCAATTAAGAATTTCAGGTAAGGACTACTCTTTGGATAAGTTATCAAAGAAAGATATTTTAGATATCCGAAAGAAGACAGCTTTTGTATTTCAACATTACAATTTATTTGCAAACAAGACTGCCATTGAGAATATCTTGGAAGGTTTAGTGATTGCTAGGAAAGTTCCTAAAAGTGAAGCGCAAGAGATTGCTGAAGAAGCACTTAAAAAAGTTGGTCTTCTGGATTTTAAAGATTACTACCCATCACAACTTTCAGGAGGACAACAACAACGTATTGGTTTAGCTAGAGCAATAGCGGTTAAACCAGAAGTTATCTTGTTAGATGAACCAACATCAGCCCTTGATCCAGAACTAGTTGGGGATGTTCTG
>UQXM01000130.1 GCA_900545035.1 uncultured Fusobacterium sp.
ATCTCCCAGCTGTGTAGGCTCTATAATACATTTTTGAAATTCTAAAGAAAATTTATTAAGTTCAAATTTCAGGGTATCCATCAAAAATCTGCTGGTGAATATCTCTCCAACCAAAATGATTTTTTCAGGGTCGATAATAGAAACCAATATATTAAGTCCTTGGGCAATATATTCTATTGCTTCGTTCGTTACCTGTATTGCCAGAAAATCCCGTTTTTTTACAGCAAGAAGTATATCACTCATTTCCAAAAATCCTTTTTTGGTGAGAATATCTTTCAGCATACTGTATTTTCCGATTTTAATGTCAGATGTAATTCTGTTTATAATTGCAGTGTTGGAGGATTCTGCTTCCAGACAGCCTCTTTTCCCGCAGGAACATTTCCTGATACTGCTGGTATTTATAACAATATGCCCCATTTCTCCTGCAATGGAATTAAATCCTCTGTAAAGATTTCCATCAATACATGTGCATGTCCCTATACCTTCACAAATGTTGAAAATTACAAAATTATCAACTCCACGGCACTGTCCTATCTGCTGTTCTGTAAGAGCCATAGCTCTTACATCGTGTTCCAGAAGAACGGGAATGCCGAATTTGTCTTCAAGATGTTTTACTATATTCAAATTTCGCCATTTATAATGGGGAGACATAATAGATATTCCTTTTTCATTGTCCACAAATCCTGTAATTATTACTGTAATAACTCCTATTTTCTTTTCCGCAGCCAGAGTATTTGAGATGACTTTATCAATAAAATCAAGAATGTCGTCATCTTTTATTTTTCCCAGTGAATATTTTTTTCTTTTGCTTATCTCTCCGTTAATCTTTCCGATAGTAAGAAAAATATTTTTGGGAGCCAAGTTAAGTCCGAGAACATCACTGAAAATCTCTTCGTTTATCGTGAGAATTATAGGAGGCCGTCCTCCCGTGGATACTCCGATATTTTTTTCCAAAATAATTTTTTTATCCAGCAGGGATTTTATTATCTTGGATATTCTGGCAGGTGTTAAATTAAAAATTTCTGCCAGTTCCAGCCGGGAAATCATCTTTTTGTAATAAGGTGAGTTTGCGGCTATGTTAATCTTTTTTTCTTTGATAATTCTAAGAATTTCTTCTTCCCTTATACTTTGTTTCATATAACACCTCTGCTTTTGTTAATACTATTTTTAATATATTTATTGCAATTTGTCAAAATAAAAAATGGATAAAAACAAAACTTTATAAATTTATTTAATAAAGTATACCATATTTTTCTGAAAAAGTTTTATATTTTTTTTAACATAAAGTATAATAAATGTACACAATATATTATTAGGAGGATAGAAAATGGCAGTTGAAATGCAGGTTGTTGATAAATTTAATGAAATCTTCGGAACAGAGGGAACAAAAGAAATATTTTTCACTCCGGGAAGAGTTAATTTAATAGGAGAACATATAGACTACAACGGAGGATATGTTTTTCCTTGTGCCTTGAGTTTCGGTACATACGCAGTTTGCAGAAGAAGAGAAGATAATATATTCAGAATGTATTCTATGAATTTTGAAAAAGACGGAATCGTAGAATTTTCTTTAAAAAAATTAATAAAGACAGATGTGTGGGCAGATTATTGCAAAGGTGTTATAGATACTTTTATAAAGCATGGATTTAATATAGAAAAAGGAGCAGATATTGTTTTCTTCGGAAATATTCCAAACGGAGCAGGACTTTCTTCATCAGCTTCTCTGGAAGTTCTTATGGGAACAATTTTAAGAGAAATATCAGGACTTAACGATAAAGTTTCTATGATAGATATAGTAAAATTCGGACAGGAAGCAGAAAATAAATTTATCGGAGTAAGCTGCGGAATAATGGATCAGTTTGCTGTGGGAATGGGAAAAGAAGATAAAGCTATTCTTCTTAACTGTGATACACTTGAATATGATTATGTTCCTGTAAAGCTTGAAGGAATTTCAATTGTTATTATGAACACAAACAAAAGAAGAGGACTTGCCGATTCTAAATATAACGAAAGAAGAGCTTCCTGCGAGGGAGCACTGAAAGATATTCAGGAAGCAGGAAAGAAAATCAATTATCTTTGCGATATGACAATGGAAGATTTTGAAGAATATAAAAAATATATAAAATCTGAAGAAGCTGTGGCAAGAGTAAGACATGCTGTTTCTGAAAACGGAAGAGTTCTTGAAAGTGTAAAATGCCTGAAAGAAAATAACATCGAAAAATTCGGAAAACTTATGAACGGCTCTCATATTTCTCTAAGAGATGATTACGAAGTAACAGGAAAAGAGCTTGATGCAATAGTTGCTGCTGCATGGGAACAAGAAGGAACTGTGGGAGCAAGAATGACAGGAGCAGGTTTCGGAGGATGTGCTGTAAGTCTTGTTAAAAATGAATTTATTGATGAATTTATAAAAAATGTCGGAGAAAAATACACAAAAGAAACAGGTCTTAAAGCTGATTTCTATGTTGCTAATGTAGGAGACGGTTCAAGAAAGTTAGGTGAATGCTAATGAAAAATATAAATATATATGTTGAAATAGAAAAACTTTTGGCTTTTGCTTTGTCTGCAGGGCTTATTGAAGAAGAAGATAAAGTTTACAGCAGAAACAGATTACTTTCTGTTTTTAAACTTAATGACTATGAAGAGGTATCAGTTGAAAATTTTCCAATAGAAAAACCTTATGAAATACTAAACAGAATGTGCAGCTGGGCAGCTGAAAAAGGTATTATTGAAGATACTTTTGATGAGAGAGATTTGTTTGATACAAAAATAATGGGAGAAATAACTCCAAGACCCAGTGAAGTTATAAAAAAATTCAATGAAGATTATAAAATTTCTCCGGAAAAAGCAACAGATAATTATTATGCTTTTTCACAAAATACAAACTATATCAGAACAGACAGAATTGCTAAAAATCTTCACTGGCTAGCTGATACAGAATATGGAAATATTGAAATTACAGTAAATCTTTCAAAACCTGAAAAAGACCCGAGAGATATTGCCAAAGCAAAGCTTGCTCCACAGTCTTCATATCCAAAGTGTTTGCTTTGTAAAGAAAACGAGGGATATGCAGGAAGAATGAATCACCCTGCAAGACAAAACCACAGAATTATCCCTGTTACTCTTACAAATGAGCCTTGGTTTTTACAATATTCTCCATATGTTTATTATAATGAACATTGTATTTTATTTTCAGGAGAACACAGACCAATGAAAATAAGCAGAGGAAGTTTTGAAAGAGTTTTGGAATTTGTGGATATTTTTCCTCACTATTTTGTAGGTTCAAATGCAGACTTGCCGATTGTAGGAGGTTCTATTTTAAGCCATGACCATTTCCAAGGGGGACACCATGCTTTTCCAATGGCAATGGCTTGTGCAGAAGAAACTTTCACAATAAAAGGATTTGAAGATATAACTGTGGAAAAGGTAAAATGGCCTATGTCTGTTATCCGTTTAAGAGGGCAGTCAAAAGAAAAACTTGTGGAACTTTCTGATAAAATCCTTGCTGCATGGAGAGGTTACAGTGATGAAAAATGCGATATATTTGCATTTACAGGAGATGTTCCTCACAATACAATCACTCCTATTGCAAGAAAAAAAGGAATAGACTATGAAATTGACTTGGTTTTAAGAAACAACAGAACATCAGAAGAATTTCCTCTTGGAATATTCCACCCTCACCAAGAATTGCACCATATCAAAAAAGAAAATATCGGGCTTATAGAAGTTATGGGACTTGCTGTTCTTCCGGGAAGACTTAAGGAAGAAATGGGAATTATTGCAGAACTTATGGTAAAACCAAATGCTTCTGAATTAATAAGAGAAAATGAAAAAGTAGAAAAACACGTTGACTGGTGTGATGAGATTTTGAAAAAATATAATGATATCACAACTGAAAATGTTGAAAACATAATTAAAGCAGAAATTGGAGTTGCTTTCTCAAAAGTTCTTGAAAATGCAGGAGTGTATAAACAAGATGAAAACGGAAGAGAGGGTTACAGAAGATTTATAAATAGTTTATAGTTACTACATTTAATTTATAAAATTATAAAAAATAAAATTCTCGATATTAAAAATTGTTTCGTAATTTATGTAGCGAAGTGAGCAATATAGATAGAAACTATTTTTGTGGTACCTTCGATGGACAAGGGCATACTATATCCAATTTAAAAATAAGGGGTACACATACTTTTGCCGGTTTATTTGGTATAATAGGAAATTCAAAATGGCCTACTCCCGATAATGGTGGCCTTGTTAAGAATCTACATATAGAGAATGCCGATATAGAGTTAACGGCTCTTGGTGGAACCAATTATTCTTATGTCGGAGTATTGGCCGGTGTGAAGGGCGGTGATGTAATGGAAGGATGTAGTGCCACCGGGAAAATTGTAACAGGAGATATAGTTTATGCCGGAGGATTGGTCGGAATGAATTATGGTGGCTATGGTAATTGTAGCATTATTACAAATAGCTATGCTTCTGTAGATGTGACAGCAGGGAGTGGAGTTGTTCTGCCTAATGATCCATATTCCCCTTATACTAAGGAGAATTATATCGGGGGCTTTGTTGGACAAAACGGAACGACATCCGGTGGGTATCCGATCATTTATAACTGCTATTCCACCGGAAATGTAAAAGGAGGAGATTATGCTAATATCGGAGGGTTTATCGGGGGGAGCGTTTTTAGTTCCGAACACTCTTCCAATGAACCCAACGATGTACATTCATGTTATTCGCTGGGGACTGTGGAAGGAGGTACTACTAATTCCAAGATAGGAGGATTTGCAGGATATGCCTATACACGATCCACATTACTTAATTGTTATTGGAACCAGGATGGCTATGCGGAAGGTACCGGCAATGATGCCGAAAGGATTACTGAAAAC
>UQXM01000131.1 GCA_900545035.1 uncultured Fusobacterium sp.
AGCAAAAATCAGAAGAGAAAAAAGAATAAAAAAGGTGAGAGCATTGGCAGATGAACTGGATGAACAGATAAAAGAGTATCTTTTAAAAGCTTCTCCCCCGAGAAACGACTTTGAAAGAATGTTAATGGAAAAAATGAAAAAAGAACTGGGGACAATAACTTCTGTGAAAGAGTTATCACTGTTTTTAAAAATCAGCAGAAGCTGTATATATACTGCCATTGATAACGGAGAAATATTGACAGTACAATACGGCAGAAGAAAATTGGTAATTACAGAAGGACTGCTTCCGTTTTTAAGAAACTAAAGCAAAAAAATGCTGAGAAGAAGAAATCTTTTTCAGCATTTTTTTATTTTTTCAATTTTTTATCAATTATAACTTATAAATTTTCAAAAAATAAAAAAGAAGATGCCGTAAATATACAGTATCTTCTCTGTTTTCTAATTTCCTAAAAATTCTTTAAATTCATCTCTTGTAAACTGATATTTTTTCTTGCAGAAATGGCATTCTGTTTCGATTATTCCATTCATTTCTGCAAAAAGCTTGTTAAGCTCATCTTTTCCCAAAGTGATAAGTCCTTTATAATATTTTTCCTTGCTGCAATTACAGCTGTAACCTATCTCTCTCTCTTCCAAGATTTCATAGTTTTCAACAAGTCTTTCGTGATTTTCGTCTGTCATGTCCTCATAAAGAAGTTTCAAAATTCTTTCTAAGTCCATTCCACCTTTAAATAATTCCGTTACATTTCTTATAGCTCTTATTTTTTCTTCCAGTTTATCTATAAATTTTTCATCTGCATCAGGGAAAAGCTGTACCATATATCCCCCTGCCGATCTTACAGTTTTGTTATCTTTCAAATCAACACCAAGAGCTATAACTGTCGGAGTCTGCTCAGAAGTTACATAATAATAAGCAATATCCTCTGCAATCTCTCCCGAATTTATTTCAGAGAGTCCCACATAAGGCTCTTTCAGTCCCATATCTTTTATAACTCTAAGGCTTCCTTTTCCCACAAGATTTTTTACATCAGGTTTTCCTGTCGGTAATGGCGGCAAATCTGCCTGTGGATTTGAAAGGTATCCTTTCACTCCTCCCTGTCCGTTTGCTGTTACTGTCATATGAGGCACCATTCCGTCTGTTGAAGTTGTAAGAGTTAAAAGATCGTCCCCCTTCAAAGACATTCCCATAATAACTCCTGCTGTAAGAAGTCTTCCAAATGCAGCTATTGCTGTGGGACTGCATTCATGTATTTCAAGTGCTTTCTGTACCACTTCTGTTGTATCCACAAGAATAAATCTTGCATTTTGGCTTACGCCTCTTATTGCTCTGCTTTTCATTTTTATTTTTCCTCCTGAATATACCTAATAAATATCATATCTGATTATATCTGCATACTCCTCATATTTTTGAGGAGATATAACTTTTTTCAGTGTTATGTTATTTTTTATTTTTCCGTTTTTTTCCATAAATTTTCTTATTTTTTTAATTTCTTTTTTGTTAAAGCCATAATAACCGAGAACTGTATCATCAGCTTTGTTGATATATAGATTTTTAACTTTTGGTACATCTTTTATTTCAAAATACTTTTCCAATTTTCTGCAGGTTTTTTCTCCTATCCCGCTCACTCTCGAAAGCTCGTCTATGCTCTCAATTCCCCCTTTTATATCTCTGAAACTTATTATTTTTCTTACATAACTTTCTGCAACTCCGCTTCTCAGCATCTCTTCCTGTGTGGCTCTGTTGATATCCAGTTTTCCCGAAGCATTATCGCTCATAATCAGCTTATATTTTCCAAAAGCCAAAATAGAAGTTAAGAAAAACATAATTATTAATGAAAAAATTTTTTTATTTTTTAAAATCGAAAAGTTCATGTTTCTGTTTTATCCTTTCTCTCATTTCACAGATATACATATATGGGTCTTTTGGATTGATATATCTTGTAATCGCTGCCCTTGTTTCATCTATCATCTCAACTTTTTTGCTGATTGCTCCTCCGCCCAGAGCTATTGTAGACTGATTTTCCTCTATCATCTCAATATTGAAAATAGATTCTTTTCCCTCTTTTGAATAACCTACATTTTCTCCCCAGTCCATACTGTTTTTCTGTCTGTAAAGATAATACGGTTTCAAATTCATTTCTGATGTAAGTTTTTCTATTTCTGCT
This sequence comes from uncultured Fusobacterium sp., assembly GCA_900545035.1. GTDB lineage: Bacteria > Fusobacteriota > Fusobacteriia > Fusobacteriales > Fusobacteriaceae > Fusobacterium_B. The sequence goes on from UQXM01000131.1 coordinate 2,163, forward strand.
TCTATTCGTTCATTTTCAATGGCAGTTATTTTATATTTATCTCTGACAAGCTTTGAGCCGTTTTTAATTGCAAGGGTATGAATTGTCAGATTATCAATATCATATTTTCTTACTTCATTAAGAGTGTACAGAATATCTTCCACACTTTCTCCCGGAAGTCCCAAAATCAAATCCATATTTACAATAAATCCCAATCTTTTTATTTCTTTGAACATATTATCAAAATGTTTTCTGTCAAAATTTCTGTTAAGTTCTTTTAAAATATGTTCGTTGAAACTTTGAGGATTAAGACTCACTCTGTCAACTCCCTCATCCTTTAAAATCTGAAGTTTCTCTGCATTCAGAGTGTCCTCTCTTCCGGCTTCAAAAGTAAACTCTTTCAAATATTCCAAATTTATATTTTTATATACTGCATCAATCACTCTTTTCAAATCTTTTTCTGTAAGAATGCTTGGAGTTCCTCCTCCCATATACAGAGATTCTATTCTGTAATCTTTTCCTTCAAGCATCTCCCCTGTAAGTTTTATCTCTTCCAGCAGAGTTTCCACAAACTCCCGATAATATTTTCCAAGTTTGCTGTTTATTTCATACGAAGCAAATGAACAGTATTTGCATCTTGTAGGACAGTATGGAATACCGATATACATATTTACAGCTTTATCATTAAGATACTCGTTTTCTTTTTTCACTACATTTATAAGAAGTTCTCTTTTTTTAGGAAAAGCAAAATAAAGTTTGTCTAAAATCTCGTCTATTTCAGCATAAGAATACCCCATAATAAGAAATCTTCTTACAAGTTTTGTTGGTCTTACTCCCATTAATGCTCCCCATGGGTAGACTTTATCAAAAAGTTTCAACATTCCTGCTTTTATCATTACAATTTTCTGGTCTACCATTTTGTCGCTGTAATTTTTTAATGTAAAAACAAATTTTTTCTCCCCTGCACTCAGTTCAAGAGAAATAATATCTTTGTTTTCTGCCAAAGTTTTTACATTCAGTTCCTCTATTTCAATATCTGGAAGCATAACTTTTTTAAATTCATGTATTGTATTGTCTTTTATATTAAAATCTAAATTGATTTTCACAATTTCTCCTAATCTTTATTTATTCTTTTTTAATTTATCTAATTTTTCTGTCTTATTTTTTTCAAAACAGTTTCATATTGAGTTTTGCTTATTTTATTTTCTTTTAATAAATCTTTCAAACACTCCTCTTTATTAAGCATTCCGTCTCGTCCGCTTATATCTATAAAAGACTGTATCTGATTTATTTTTCCGCTTTTTATAAGACTTGCAATCCCTCGGTTTATATGAAGCATTTCACATAACGGAACTCTTTCATCAGATATTCCCTCTATAAGCTCCTGATATATTACACCGATAAGATTTGAAGCCAACTGCCTTTGAATAAGATTTTTTTTATTTTCAGGAAACACAGAAATAATTCTGTCAATAGTATCGACAGCTCCGTTTGTATGAAGAGTAGCTATTACAAGATGTCCTGTTTCTGCTCCCACCAATGCCATTTCAAGACTTTCCAAATCTCTCAGTTCTCCAACCATTATTATGTCAATATCCTGACGAAGTGCAGATTTCAAACCATCCAAAAAACTTTTTGTATCTGTTCCCACTTCTCTCTGCCTTATAATACTCTTCTTTCCGTGAAAAATATATTCCACAGGGTCTTCAACAGTAAGAATATTGTAATTTCCTTTTTCGTTAAATTCCTCTATTATTCCTGCAAGGGTACTGCTTTTTCCGCTCCCGCTTTTCCCGGCAACGATAAGAAGTCCGTTTGTTCTTTCCAAAATCTCATAAATTTTTTTGTTGATATTCAGTTCTGAAAGAGAAAAAGGCTTGTTTCTTATCATTCTTATACTCATTCCTATATTTCCCTTTTCATAAAAAATATTTATACGACAGTTTGTATCGTTTTCCCTGAAAGAAAAATCAAGTTCTCTCTCTTTTTCAAAAATTTTTTTCTGTTCCTCTTTAAGAACAGAAGAGGATAGGTTTCTCATATCCTCTTCACTGAAATTGCTATATTCTTCTATTCTTATGAGGCTGCCGTTTATTCTGAACACAGGAACTTCTCCCGAAAGAAGATGTATATCGGAAGCATGAACTCTTTCCCCTTTTTCCAGAATTTCATAAAAAATTTCTTTATTCATATCAGCCATAAGTTCTTCTCCTTTATAATTATTTTATAAGAAGCAGCACCAATATTCCAAGAATTATTCTGTACACACCAAACAGTTTGAAAGTTCTCGTTTTAATATACCCCATAAACCATTTGATTACTATATAAGCAACTATAAATGCTGTAAGCGAACCGATAAACATCAACAGCCATTCCTGTGATGTAAAACTTATTCCGCTTTTCATAAGTTTTAATAAAGTTGCACCAAACATTGTGGGAATAGCAAGGAAAAATGAAAATTCCGCTGCTGTTCCTTTGGAAAGTCCAAGAAGAAGAGCCCCAACAATAGTTGCTCCCGACCTTGAAGTTCCCGGTATCATAGCAAGACATTGGAAAAATCCCACAGCCAGTGCTGTTTTGTATGATATTTCTTTAAGAGAATTTACTTTTCTCGTTCTGCTTATTTTGTCTTCTATAAAATATAAAATTATTCCGTAAACTATAAGCATTACTGCAACTATTTTGGTATTGCCCATAAACATCTCTGTAATATAATCATCA